>NZ_JARFPL010000009.1:0-75873 GCF_029167205.1 Candidatus Methanocrinis alkalitolerans | reverse complement strand
GTAGTTGATCGAGGAAAAATTGTCAAAGTCATCGTGCATCTTAGCGAATCGCAGATTGTCATTCTGAGGCTGTTGGGGCCAGAATGCGAAAATTACTACGGGCTGAACTGAAGGTGCGGAATGTGGGATTTAATATTCAGATTTTCAAATACTATTAAGTCGTAGGATTTGACCAGCGATAGGGACAGCTTTTGAACAAAATCCTCTCTCTTGTTGGTGATTCTTTCATGAACGCGATGGACCGCCTTCAATGCCCTATCTCTTTCGGGACTGCCTTTTAGTGCCTTCGAAAGCTTCCTCTGAGCCTTTGCCAAAGCCTTCTCTTCTTGGACAAAGAATCTTGGGTTGTCAACCCGATCGCCGTTGGAGAGTGTGATGAAACTCTTCAGACCAACGTCGACGCCCACAGAAGACTCAGACTCTATCTTTGGAAGGAGCCCGTCCGGTTCAACTTCAACCAGGAATGATACAAACCATTTCCCTGTTGGCGTTTTTCTGATGTTAAGCCTCTTGATTTCTCCGTCGACAGGTCTATGAAGCTTGATTTTGATGTCGCCTATCTTGGAAAGCCAAAGTTTGCCGGATTTCAAAGAAAAACCCGATTGAGTATAGGTGAAACTGTCATATCTCCCATAGCCCTTGAACCGCGGGTAACCGGGATCTTCGCCTGCTTTGACCCTTCGAAAGAAAGCTTGATAAGCAAGATCAACTCTCTTAACCACTTCCTGCAGAACCTGGGAGTGGACTCCTTTCAACTCAGGTTTCTCTTCCTTCCATTGAGGCAATAGCTTTTTGGTTTCGTAGTAGGATACCAATTTGCCTTCTTGATCGTAGGCATTCTTTCTGAGGGCCAGCGTTTCGTTATAGGTCCACCTGCAAAGCTCCAGCGTCTCAGCCATCCTGGTCCTTTGTGACTTTGTGGGATAGATCCTATACCGAAACACCTTCAGCAAATCATCTCACCTTCTGAGTCTCGATATACATCTGTATTACATCTTTTGTAGTATCGCCACATGTTCCTACATAGTACGAAGGATTCCACAGATGACCATTCCAGAGCTTGTTCTTGATCTCCGGGTGCATCTCGAAGAGCTTTTTCGCGCTGATTCCCTTGAATATTTTTACAATGTTGGCAGGTGAAAACTTCGGATGAGCGGTTATGAATAGGTGTAAATGATCGGGCAAAATCTCCTGGGTGACTAGGGTAACTCCCTTCTTTCGAGCAATTAGTTCATGGAGTTCATAGAGATCGTCTGCTATCTTCCCGACCAATACTTTACGTCTATATTTCGTTGATCATACGAAGTGATAATTTACATTACTCTACTTTACAAGTTTTGACTTCAGCATATGTTTTCTAAATTATATGCAGGATATGTGCTACTTTCATCTGGATATGTGCACCACATTTGACTTCGCAGAACTTCCGTATTATGTGATGCGCAGGGGTAGTTTATAAACTGGGCTCGGCCGAGGGAAAACTTGGAAAGTAGAGTTACATTATACAAACAACCTCTAGCACTTATCCAATGATCATTTTTGCTCATCTTAGGTTACACATATGGTTACCATTTGTCAATAAATGTGTCGGTAGGCACGGGCTGTATCCCGCCTTTAAAAATGCGGGGATTAGCCCTGCATCCTCCTAAAGCTCATCCCAAGGGAGCTGACCTCCTCCGCTCCGCCTCAACATCGCTTCTCCCCCAGGGATCCATAACGAACGCCATATACAATAACGACCGCGATCTACATCCACCGCGATCTACAAGTGCTAACATAACTTTTTATAGCAATCAAATCCATTTAACAGCTGGATCATCATGAAGGGAATAAATCATAAAATATCAGGACTGGTCCTGATCGCCGCCCTCCTGTGCACCGCGACGTCTGCCGAGGAAGGTGCGGGAGTGGGCGAGAAAGAGCTGCTTCGGATCTCGACGACCACCAGCCTATATGACACCCTATTGCTGGACGAGATCGAGGATATCTTCGAGGATATGTACAACGTCGACGTCCGGACCGTCTCCGGCGGGACGGGTATAGCCATTGAGCGCGCAGTAAGGGGTGAAGCTGACCTGATCCTCGTCCACGACGTAGTCAGGGAGAGAAAGTTCATCGACGATGGATACGGCATTTCACGGACCTGCTTCGCCTATAACTACTTCATCATCGTCGGTCCCCAGGACGATCCCGCGGGGATCGTGGGGATGGAACCTTCTGAAGCGATGAGGACGATCATGGCCCAAGGCATGGAGAACCCCGACCAGGTCAAGTTTGTATCCAGAGGCGACGACTCCGGAACCCACGCCCGGGAGAAGATACTCTGGGATAGAGCCGGCATCGACTACGCAGAGGTCACAACCTCCAACCTCTGGTACCGCGAGGCTGGCCAGGGGATGGGCCCGACCCTGCGAATGACGAGTGAGATGGAAGCCTACACCCTCTGTGACACCTCCACCTTCGCAGCCTATCGAAGTGATCTCGATCTGGTCCCCCTCATAGAGGAGGGTGACGTTCTCCTGAACGTCTATGCTGCGATTCCGGTCAGCCCCGCAGTCCATCCCGCGGTAAACTGCGAGATGGCGGCGAAGTTCGTAGACCTCCTCGTCTCTGAAGAGGGGCAGGACCTCATCGCGGAGTACGGGACGGATACCATCGGCAGGCCCCTCTTCAAGGCCGCAAGAGGCAACTGCGATCTGATAGGCTGCGACGGGGATGAGTGTGTAACACCCCTGCCGGAGGATCTCTGCATCCTGGTAGCAGCGTAAGCGTTATCTCTGGTTCTGGCAAGGCTAAAGGGCTGTTCAGCGAAATATATGGGTGAAGCGATTGGATGAGATCGGGGCGGGATTTGTAAGGGCTATAGAGCTGATCCTGAACCTCGACCCTGCCGTCGTGGAGATAACGGTCCGATCTCTTCTCATCGCCCTCGCCTCCACCACCATCGCGGCCGCCATCGCCGTTCCCATCGGCGGCCTCATCCATTTTCACAATTTCTGGGGCAAGAGAGCGGCGATCAACGTCATCCAGACCCTCTACAGCCTCCCGACGGTCACCGTCGGCCTCCTCGTCTTCCTCCTCCTCTCCCGGTCCGGCCCCCTGGGGGGGTTCGGCCTCCTCTTCACCCCCGCCGGCATGGTCATCGGCCAGACGATCCTCATCGTCCCCATCATGACGGGGCTCACCATCGCCGCCCTGAGCGGGATCGCAGATCAGGTCCGGGACTCGGCGGTATCCCTGGGGGCATCGAAGTATCAGGCGATCTTCACCATCATGGGGGAGGCGAGGGCTGCCATGATGGCGGCGGTCCTCCTGGGGTTTGGAAGAGCCCTCTCCGAGGTGGGGGTGGCGATGATGATCGGAGGGAACATCCGGGGCTACACCAGAGTCCTGACGACGGCCATAGCGCTGGAGACCTCTCGGGGGGACATCGAGTTCTCCATGGCCCTGGGGATCATCCTCGTATCCATATCCCTCATCGTAAACCTCCTGGTCAACCGGGTCCAGGGGAGGTGGTGGGCATGATCGAGTCGAGGGGGGTGCGGGCGGTCCGGGGAGGCGTTGAAGTTCTGAGAGGGGTATCCCTGAAGGCGGAGAGGGGGGAGGCGCTCGCCGTCATCGGCCCCACGGGATCGGGGAAGACGACCCTACTGCGGATCCTCAACCTCCTGGACCCCCCCGGTGGGGGGAGGGTCCTCTTCGACGGGGTCGACGTATCGGCGGGGGAGAGGGCGAGGTTTCTTGCGAGGAGGAGGATGGCGATGGTCTTTCAGAAGCCCTCCCTCTTCAACGCCACAGTCGAGAAGAACGTCTCTTACGGCCTGCGGGTGAGGGGGGTCTGCGCATCCGCCATCGAGAAGCTGGTCGGCGCCGCCCTCCGGGAGGTGGGCCTATCCGGCTGGGAGAAGAGAGGCGCCCAAGGCCTCTCGGGGGGGGAGGCCCAGAGGGTCGCCCTGGCGAGGGCCCTGGTCACCGAGCCTGAGCTCCTCATCCTGGACGAGGCCACCGCCAACCTCGACCCCAGGACGGCGGAGGCGATCGAAGCCCTCATCAGGAGGGTCAGGGATTGCGGCATGACGGTGGTGATGGCGACCCACGACCTCGGCCAGGCGAGGGAGCTCGCCGACAGGGTCGCCGTCCTGATGGAGGGGGATGTGGTGGGCCTGGGAACTGCAGAAGAGATCTTCGATAGCCCAGGATCCGAAGAGGTGGCCCGCTTCGTCTGCGGGAGGCGGCGCCGATAGCTCGAGGATATATAATGGCAGAGGCGGTTTAAATGGCAAATATGGAACACGTCATGGCGCTCCAGGAGGGTCTGATGGCCTGGAATAGATGGAGAGCTTCGAATCCTCAGGTCAGGCCCGACTTCCGGGGCTCTGACCTGGGCGGGATGGACCTATCGGGCGTCCGCCTCCAGGGAGCAAACCTGATGGGGGCGGTTTTGAGGGGATCGATCCTTTATGGCGCCGATCTCGGCAGATCAAAGCTCGTATCTGCCGACCTATCTTCCGCGAAGCTCTGTGGCGCAGACCTCTCGGAGGCGAAGTTCGAGGGCGCCGACCTCTCGGGGGCGGACCTCTCGGGGGCGAAGCTCGTGGCTGCGGAGCTGAAAGGCGCCGATCTCAGGTACCTCTCCATCAGCGGTGCTGACCTCTCGGAGGCGAACCTCGCCGGAGCCGACCTCACAGCCTCCGACCTTCGGGGCGCCGTGATGAGGGGAGCTGACCTGCGGGGGGCGAAGCTCGTCGGGTCCGACCTCTCGGGAGCGGACCTCTCGGGGTCTAAGCTCGTCCGCTCGAAGCTCAAAGGGGCGAACCTATCGGAGGCGAGGCTGACGGACGCCGACCTCTCAGGGGCGGACCTCTCGGGGGCGGACCTTTCTGGAGCGAACCTCGCCGGAGCCGACCTATCCCGGGCGAACCTCGGGTCCTCCAACCTGGAAGGAGCGGTCCTGGAGGGGGCCAGGAGGATGCAGGTCGGCTTTTAGAGGAGGAGATCGGATAGAAGCGAGTTCAATTCGAGAGCCTGGTTTTAAATAAGATCTATTTAAATGATCAGGCCTGAAGATATGGGCGAAGATATGGGCGAAGATTTCATAGTTCGAAGGATGCGCCGGGATGAGGTGGAGCTTGCCATCGACTGGGCCGCATACGAAGGCTGGAACCCCGGCATAAACGACGCTGAATGCTTCTATTCCGCAGATCCAGCGGGTCTTTTCGTCGGCCTCCTCGACGACGAGCCCGTCGGATGCATATCGGCGGTATCTTACGGTTCCGCCTTCGGCTTTCTCGGCCTCTACATCGTAAGGGAAGAGCGCCGGGGGCGAGGGTTTGGGATGAGCCTCTGGCGGCAGGCGATGAACCATCTTGGGGAGAGGAACGTGGGGCTCGACGGCGTCGTCGGAGAGCAGGAGAACTATAAGAAGTCCGGATTTCGACTTCTCCACCGGTCCATCCGGTTTCAGGGGACGGGGACCGGCGATGGGAGATCATATCCTGGTATAGTGGAGATAGCCGAAGTCCCCTTCCAGGATCTCTTGAACTACGATACGCGCCACTTCCCGGCCGAGAGAGGCCAATTCCTCAAAAGCTGGATAGCCCAGGAGAACTCCGCAGGCTTCGCCTTTATCGGCGATGGAAGGATCGAGGGTTACGGTCTCCTGCGGCGGTGCCAGACCGGCTTCAAGATAGGACCCCTCTTCGCAGAGGACGGACGGGTCGCAGAATCCCTCTTTTCTGCCCTGGCTGGTCGGGCGGAGCGGGGTGCCCCCGTATATCTCGACGTCCCGGAGCCGAACTCGTCGGCTCTGAGCCTCGCCGCCCGCCACGGCATGGCCGAGATATTCGAGACCGCCCGGATGTACACTCGGGGCGATCCGGGGCTGCCCCTCGGTAAGATCTTCGGCCTTACGACCTTCGAGCTGGGGTGAGGATCCGCCGGGGCTACTGGCCAAAGACCCGGGGCATCTCGGATGACTTCGCTATGCAGCCGCCTGTTGCCGAAGAGATGGAAAGGTCTATATATTGACAGTCCAACAATTAATGCAGAGCATGGACCCAAAGAGCCGGTTTCTATGGATGGCTGCCGCGATCCTGGCTGTGGCGTTGGCAGGGGTCGTATACATAACCCAGAACTTCATAACGACCATACTCTTGAGCTTCTTTCTCGCCTACGTCCTCTACCCCTTCTACTCGCGCCTCTTGAATCTGACCAAGAGAAAGCGGATCTCCGCCCTCCTCTCCATATCCATCGTATTTCTAATATTCCTCGTCTTCGTCTTGAGCGTCATCAACGCCCTGGCGACTGAGATCTCCTATCTATACGCCTCCCAGGATTCATGGGACGAGACCGCCAGCATGCTAACTGAAAAGACCGCCGGAAACTTCTTTGAATGGGCCTCCGCCCTTGCGGAGGATCGGGCCCCGCAGTTTATGGCTCCCCACCTCGGAGATCTCGTCGCCCTCGCCGAAGATCAATTAGCTCCGATCCTCGCAGCCCCCGCCGCCTGGCTCGTACCGGAGGTGCTGCCGAGGGTCTCAAGGGTCCTCACCGGCCTTGCGGACTGGATCGCGGGGAACCTGCCGATCCTGATGGCCCAGTTCGGCGTAGCCATCCTCCTAACCTACTACCTCCTCGTTGACGGGGCGAGGTCGGTGGAGGAATTCCTCCGGCTCCTCCCCGAGAAGGCGCTGGTCCGCCGGTTTCTCGCTGAATTGAACTCCATCTACAACAGCCTCTTCAACGTCTACCTGATAAACAGCCTCCTGACGGGTCTCATCGCCGCCTTCGTCTACCTCCTCGTCGGCGTACCCTACCCCTTCCTCTGGGGGATGGTCACCGCCGTCTTCGCCCTCATCCCCCTCATCGGAACCAGCGCCGTCTACATCCCCATGGCCTTATACTATCTCGTGGTGGGGGAATACCTCAAGGTGGCGGCCCTTCTGATCCTGGGGACCGTCTTTTTGAACATATTTCCCGAGAACATCATGCGTCCGGCTCTCGCCAGGGCAGGGGCGGCTATTCATCCCGCCGTCACCCTCCTCGCCTTCGCAGCGCCGATATTCGTCATCGGTGTCATGGGGGTGATCGTCGGCCCCGCCCTCTACGGTTTCGTCCTAGCCGCCTACAGGACCCGCCTTTCTATGATGGAAGAGGAGGCGGGGGTTGTAGCCGAACCCAAAGGGAGCAGCCACCCTGCCGCCGCCTCCCACTCCTCCGTCCAGGGGCTCCGCCGCCTCGGCGGGATGGCGAGAGGGTTCTTCTCATGGATATCGAGGGGTCGGCTATGAGATTTCACAGCTCTGGTTTCGGCACCTTTATCGGCTAATAGCTTTCAACTATCATATACTGTGACTATGGTTGACCATGAGAGCCGGAGAGGGCCCTGGAATGGACGATGAATCAGGCGGATCGGATAGCCTTCTCACCGATAGGCAGGCCGCGGTCTTGAGGCTCCGGAAGAAGGGGCTGTCTCAGCAGGAGGTGGCGGAGATCCTGGGGACGACCCGGTCCAACGTCAGCATCCTCGAGAAGAGGGCGCTTCATAACGTATCCCGCGCGAGGGCGACCCTGAGAGACTGGACGATGATCCAGGCCCCCGTCTCCATCGAAGTCCCTGCGGGAACCGACCTCTTCGAGGTTCCAGACCTCGTCTTCTCCGAGGCGGACAGATCAGGGATAAAGCTTGGGATCGGCTCAGTAGACGTAGTCGTCCAGATAAAGAGCAAGGTCCCGGAGGCGCTCAATAAGAGGGTGATAGTCTGCGACCTCGTCGTCGCCGTCACCGAGGACGGCCTCCTCCTCGTCCGGGAGGCTGTGCCGGAATGAATTGAGCCGCCATCAAATGGATCATCATCCAGGAGTTTGATCATATATGGCCAGAACCCTATCAGATAGAGACATCGAGATAATGAAGAAGCTCGCCCCCGAGTGCGCAGATACGACCTGCTCCGGCTCCGGCCTGTACTTTCAGTCTATCCTCCCCCCCGTCTCAAACCACTTCTCCCTCGACGACGAGGACTTTGAGGATAGGCTGAAGAGGCTCGACATCTTCGACCTCCGGTACTTATCGGAGGTGATCCTCGACGGATCGGAGAGCCTCGGGTGCATCCAGCCGGAGCACGCCGAGATCCTATTCCGGCTCTTCCGGGAGAGGGTCTCAGAGGATGTAGGCGCAAAGGTCAGGGAGCACTATGAGGAGGCGGGGGGGTGCCATCATTGAGCTGCGATCCAGTCTCTGATTATGTGGTTGTCTTATGCACGGCGCCTCCGGACCATTCGGGGGGGCTGGCAAGGCTGGTAGTGGAGGAGAGGCTAGCAGCCTGCGTAAATATCTCCCAGGTTAGGTCCACCTTCATCTGGGAGGGGAGGGTGAACGAGGAGGCAGAAGACCTCCTCATCATGAAGACGGAGGCTCTAAGGTTCGAAGATCTCTCCGCCAGGCTACGGGAGGTGCACCCCTACCACCTCCCCGAGATCATAGCCATCCCGATAATAACGGGAGACGATCTCTACCTGGCCTGGATATCGGAGTCGTTGAGAGGACCCTCAACCCCCCATGGGCCAGAAGCAGATGGAAAGTAGCCGATTCCCGCCCTCACGCTTCCTTTAGCCGGTCCGCCGCTTCCGCCAGCTCGGCGTCTTCCTTCAGCTTCGCCAGCTCCGCCGTCCCCTCCTGGAACCCCTCCAGGGCGTTGAAGAACCTGTCCAGGACGTCGCCGCGATAGGTCGGAACGACGAAGATGTGGGTATGGGGGATCCTCCGACCCCGGGCGTATATCGCCACAAAGTCGGGGCTGTAGGCCCTCATGATCTTGGAGGATACCTCTCTTGCCACCAAAAAGAGGCTCTCCACCTCCTCCTCGGAGAGGTCGTGCCACCAGGGGACGTGCCTTTTGGGGATGACGAGGGTGTGCCCTTCCGAGAAGGGGTTTATGTCCAGGATGGCCAGGGATAGGTCGTCCTCATAAATCCTGTGCGCCTTCGCTCTGCCGGCCACGATATCGCAGAATACACAGCCCTTCACTTCATTCGTCTCCAAATAAACTCCTCCTGCTGATTTGATCGGCTTTGGACCTGATCGGCTTTGAGTTTTTTTGAATATAACCCTCCCCATTGGCTCCTGAGGCCTTCAAAACCCTCTCTTGATTTGAGACCGAGAATAAAGGGCCTTTGACAGGGCCCGAAGTTGTTATATACTCTTGAAATGAAATTATATGCCGGCTGTTTAAGATACGAACAGGCATTGCGCCGTTTGAGTACAGATCGAGAAATAATACGAAATATTTCTTATTACGAGATATCTCAAATCAAGACGGTAGGAGGGGCGATAGATGGATGAATCTTCAGTTCTGATAGGAGGGAAAGCAGGCGACGGAATAACCGAGGCGGGGATGATCATAGCCAGACTATTCAACAAGCTCGGATACTGCCTCTACCAGTATCTCGACTACCCCTCCCTCATCAGGGGCGGCCACAACTTCGCCATAATCAGGGCCGCCGAAAAGAAGGTAGGGGCCCATAGAGATGAGGTAGACTATCTCCTCGCCCTAAACCAGGACGCCATCGATCTCCACAAGTGGAGGCTGAAAGAAAATTCCATCGTCATCTATGACTCCGACGAGGTGAAGTCGCCGTCGATGGAGGGGATCGGCCTACCCTTCAAGACCTTCGCCGAGGAGGCGAAAGCTCCAAAGATCGCCAGGAACGTCGGCCTCATCGGCGCCTTCGCCGGGGCCGCGGGGATCGAGGAGGAGGTCGTCGAAGAAGTCCTCCGAAAGGAGGTCCCAAAGTCGGTCGACGAGAACCTGGAGGTCGCCCGCCGGGGGCGCCAGGGCATCGAGGGGCGCGAAGGGATGAAGGTCGAGAGGAGGTCGTACCCCTGCTGCCCCGTCGTCACCGGAAACGAGCTATTAGCCCTGGGCCTCCTCAGAGGCGGCCTCGACGCCTACGTCGCCTACCCCATGACCCCATCCTCCGGAATCCTCCACTTCCTGGCGAAGGTCGCTGACGAGTTCTCGATCAAGGTGGTCCATCCCGAAAACGAGATCGCCGTCATCCTGATGGCCCAGGGCTTCGCTTACGCAGGAAAGAAGGTGGCTCTCGGCACCTCAGGAGGGGGTTTTTGCCTCATGGCTGAGGGGATGAGTCTTGCGGGGATGGCGGAGATGCCCCTCGTCGTCGTCCTCTCTCAGAGGCCCGGCCCCAGCACCGGGGTTCCCACATACACCGCCCAGTCCGACCTCCACTTCGCCATGAACGCAGGGCAGGGGGAGTTTCCCCACCTCGTCGTAGCCCCCGGAGACGCGGAGCAGGCCTTCTGCTGGTCGGCTACGATAGTGGGCCTCGCCTGGAAGTACCAGATCCCCGGGATCCTCCTCTCGGACAAGACCCTCAGTGAGACCGCCTACAGCTTCAACATCGAAGAGGCGAGGGACGTTCCTGATATAAAACCCGTCATCTGGGATGGCGGGGGCGAGTATGAGAGGTACGCTCCGGGAGATGACGGGATCTCGCCCCTCGCCTTTCCGCCCAGGCCTGGGGCGGTGGTGAAGGCCAACAGCTACTCCCACCTCGCCTCCGGGATCACGACTGAAGACCCTCGCGAGATCGAAACGGTCCAGGACAAGCTCCTCAGAAAGGAGGAGGGGCTGAGAAGGGAGGTGGAGAGGTTGGCTTCAGTCAGGACATACGGTGATGGGGGCTCTTCGACCGCCCTCCTCTGCTGGGGCTCCAACAAGGGCGTATCTGCAGAGCTCGGCGAGGAGCTCGGCCTCCGGGTAGTCCAGCCGGTGGTCCTGAACCCCTTCCCCGCCAACCGTTTCCGGGAGGCACTCCGGGGTGTCGATAGGACGGTATCCGTCGAGACGAACTCCACGGGGCAGCTCGCCCGGCTCATCCGATATCACGGGTTTGAGGCGGACGATTCGATCCTGAAGTACGATGGGAGGCCTTTCTCCGTCGACGACCTGGAATCGAGGCTTAAGGAGGTGGCGATATGAAACCCCAAGATCTGGCCACGGGAGCGGAGAACACCTGGTGTCCTGGGTGCGGAAACTTTGCCATATTGAACGCCATAAAGCCGGTCTTGGCGGATCTTGACGAGGAGGGGCTCATCCCAGTCGAGAACGTCGTCATGGTTTCTGGTATAGGCTGCCACGCCAAGATCGCCGACTACGTCAACGCCAACAGCTTCTATGCGGTCCACGGCAGGACGATCCCCGTCGCCACAGGGATCAAGCTTGCAAACCCCGACCTCACCGTCATCTGCTTTGCCGGAGACGGCGACGCCTATGCCGAGGGGCTCGACCACCTGATCTTCGCCGCCAAAAGGAACGTCGATATAACGACGATAATCCACGACAACCGGGTATACGGCCTCACCACTGGACAGTACACCCCCACATCCCCCTCGGGGTTTAAGGGGAGGTCAACCCCTTCTGGCCTCGAAGTCCCTCCCATAAACCCCCTGGAGATCGTCTTTGCCAGCGGCGGAACTTTCGTCGGCCGGGGCTACTCCCACGGGATCGATCTCCTCAAGGATATCTTCAGGAGTGCGATCCTCCACCGGGGCTTCTCCTTCGTAGACGTCCTTCAGGTCTGCGTCACATTCTTCAATATGTACGATTACTACAACCAGCGGGTCTATCCCCTGGAGGATCACGATCCTCTAGACCGGGCCAGGGCCCAGGAGGAGATGAAGGAGTGGGACTACAACTCTGACGGTCCGATACCCTTGGGCGTCTTCTTCAAAAAGGATGCCGCCACATTTGGAGATAACTTCAAGAAGTTCAACTCCAGGAAGACCGACTTGGAAGCGTCTATAAGAAAGACTCTGGAAGGATATATCTGAGGCTTGAGGCGCTCTTCGGTGAGCTCGATTCTCCGGGCTGAACAGCTCATGCCCTCCGATCCAAAGGATTATATACTTATGGATAGAAATTACGGTGTCGTGCTATCGGATATGTTTTGAGCTGCATCGAACTTTGACCACCCTTCAGCTTCCCCCCATCGAACTGATTGGGGATGGAGGCTGAGATCGTTATTTTGGAGGTGAGATGGATGGCGAAGAAGTATGTTTGCACCGTATGCGGTTACGTCTACGATCCGGATAAGGGCGACCCCGACTCCGGGATCGAGCCAGGTACTGCTTTTGAAGACCTCCCCGGAGACTGGACATGCCCGGAGTGCGGGGCTCCGACCGACGCCTTCGAGGCTGCCTGAAGGGGAGATGAGATCATGGCGCCGATAGGCGAAAGGATGGCGGAGGCTCTCAACGAGCAGGTGAAGTGGGAGCTATTCTCCTCCTACCTCTACCTGGCGATGTCAGCCTACTTCTCGGCGACGAAGCTGCCCGGCTTCGCCCACTGGATGAGGGTCCAGGCCCAGGAGGAGCTGATGCACGGGATGAAGATATTCGACTTCGTGATCGAGAGGGGGGGCAGAGCCGAGCTTCTGGAGATAGATAGGCCCCAGTTCGAGTGGGGATCGCCCCTGGAGGTGGCAGAGGCGGTCTACGACCACGAGAAGAAGGTGACGGGGCTGATCAACGGCCTTGTGGACCTCGCCGCCGAGGAGGGGGATCACGCCACCCTAAACATGCTCCAGTGGTTCGTCTCCGAGCAGGTGGAAGAGGAGGCGAACGCCAGCGAGATCGTAGAGAAGCTGAAGATGGTCAGCGGCGATAGGGGGGTCGGCGTCCTCTTCATGCTCGACCGGGACCTGGGAGGGAGGCCTCCTAAGCTCGCGGCCGTCGTATCCGCCGGTTGAAGGCAGGATGGGAGATGGAAAGCCCGGAGTCGTCATAGCGACTTTGCGAACCATAGAATCGGTGGTGATTTGATTTATGGAACCTAAAGATATGAAGCTCGGCATCCTGGGACTGGGAAAGATGGGCGGAAACCTCGCGCTGCTGGCGAAGGAGAAGGGCATCTCCGTGGTGGGGAAGTCGAGGTCCGCCAAGCCTCATCTTGAGAGGAAGGGGGTGAAGGTGGTGGACGGGTACGGGCCTTTCGTCGACTTCCTCGACCACCCCCGGGTGATGTACATATCCGTCCCCGCGGGGCCGACGGTGGACAAGGTCCTCGAAGGGCTCGTCCCCCTCCTGGACGCTGGCGACGTGGTGATCGACGGTGGAAACTCCTTCTACCTCGACTCCGTGCGAAGGGAGGAGGACCTCTCCGACCTGGGCATATTCTTCCTCGACTGCGGGACGAGCGGCGGTGTCGAGGGCGCCCGGAAGGGGGCCTGCTTCATGGTCGGCGGCCGCAAGGAGGGGTTCAAAGTCGCAGAGCCGATCCTCGCCGCCCTCGCCGCCGAAGGAGGCTGCCTCTATTCCGGCGACCCCGGGTCCGGCCACTTCGTCAAGCTCGTCCAAGACGGCGTCGAGGCGGGGATGCTCCAGGCGATCGGCGAGGGGGTCGCCCTCCTCCGGGGAAGCGACTTCGACCTCGACCTGGAGAAGGTATTCAAGAGCTGGGCCAGCGGCGCCACCGTCCGGGGGTGGCTCGTGGAGCTGATGGCAAAGAGCCTCGCAGAGCAGAGGTTCAGTGACGTCCCGACCCACGTCGAGGATACGGGTGAGGTGAACTGGCTCGTCCACGACGCCCTCGAGAAGGAGATCCCGATCCCCGTCATCGCTCAGGCTGCGATGGAGCTCTTCAGGTCGAGGGATAAGAGCTGCGATGCCTGCCGGTCGGTCGCCCTGATGAGAAACAGTCGCGGCGGCTATCCCCTCGGAAAAGACGATCAGGTCGCAAAGGAGAGGAGGGCGAGCAGGACGGAGAAGATCTGAGTCGGGGCGCAGGTTTTCAGGAGGCGGACCGGGGTCGTCCGCCATCTTTTTTTCGAGACATTTAAGGTTATATTTTAATCATATTTGGATTATACCTTCTTTCACCTCTTCGTCTCCGGGTCGGTTAGACCACTGCTATCCGAAACCTTTTTTGGCTCCCTGAACAGACCCTCTGGAGGAAGCGGCAGAAATGGATCGATAAGGGAGTAGGGTGAGGCGAGATGACGAAGAACAAGTTCGGCTGGAAGGTGGGGGACTGCCTCAGGTGGTCATCGCCGGAGGGGTGTGATCTTCGGGGTACGGTCACCAAGGCGACGGCGATAATGATCGAGTTTGAGACGGAGGAGGGGGATCTCAAAAGGATCAAGGGGAACAACCCCGCCATCTCCCGGATAGATGATCCGCCGACCGGCGGGGGATCTCTCCCCAAGGCGGGATCCGGGGCTGGAGCGGATGCGTATGAGGCTGGATCGGATGCGTATATCGATAACCGGGCTGATGGAGATGATGGGGCCGACCCCGACGAGGCCGTCGGATCCGCACCCGTCTATGAGCCCGCGTTGGCATCAAAGGAGAGGGGGGAGAAGGTCTGCGAGATGATGGCGGAGGTGGACCTAGTCTGCGGCGGGGTCGATGAGATCTCCGTCCTGGTGAAGAAAGGAGGAGCCCCGCGGGCCGGCGATGAGGAGTTCAGGCTCGCCGACGGCGAAAGGTGGCACCCTTCCCTGGAGGCGGCCCTGGACGCCGAGTACGGCCGAAGCTGGATGTGCATCAGGATGCAGGAGAGGTGATGGGCCATTGAGGGAGCCGACCCCTACGAGCACCAGGTCGAACGCTACGACCGATGGTTTGAGAAGAACCGGGCCGCCTACCTATCGGAGCTTGCGGCCGTCAGATCCCTGACCCCTCGTTTCAGGCAGGGTCTGGAGGTGGGGGTTGGGACGGGGAGGTTCGCCTCCTGCCTGGGCATCTCCGTAGGCCTCGACCCATCGCTTCCCATGATGGAGGTCGCCCGCAGAAGGGGCGTTGTATGCGTCAGGGGCATCGCCGAACGGCTCCCATTCCGGGACGGTCCCTTCGACCTCCTCCTGATGGTCACCGTCGATTTCCTCCTCATGGATAAGGCGAGAGCATTCCGGGAGGCAGCCCGGGTCCTCGCCCCGGGCGGGTCGATCGTCGTCGGCTTCATCCGCCGCGATAGTCCCCTGGGCAGGCGGTATGAAAGGGAGAAGGGGATAGACGAGGGAAATAAGGGGGATAAGAGGAATAAGGGGAAAAACGGAAAGAAAGGGAAAGATGAAGCCGGCTTTTATGGTGAGGCCCGTTTTCTCTCCCCGGAGGAGATGGCCGCCCTCCTGGAAGGAGCGGGGTTTTGCGACCTCGTCTTCGTCGAGACGCTCTTTTCGCAGCCCGAGGAGATGACGTCCCTCCAGACTCCCATCCCCGGATACGGCCGGGGCTCTTTCGTCGCCGTCCGGGGAGAAAGGTTATAGACGATCCCCTTCCTGGTGTGGAGAGAGGTCATGGACGGCATATCTATCTTTCTGATCGCCATCGGCCTTGCCATGGACGCCTTCGCGGTCTCGGTGGCCAGCGGGGCGGTGGCGGCCGAGGAGAGGCTGAAGGCCGCCACCGCGGCCGCCATTTTCTTCGGCGGCTTTCAGGCCTTGATGCCTCTGGTCGGCTGGTTGGCTGGGTCGGAGTTCAGCGACGCCGTCATCGGATACGGCCACTGGGTCGCCTTCTGCCTCCTCGCCATGATAGGCGGAAAGATGATCCGCGACTCCTCCTCGCCGGTCCCGGAGAAGAGGGCGGCAAACCTCCTGAACTATCGGGTCCTCACCTTCCTCGCCGTCGCCACCAGCATCGACGCCTTAGCCGTCGGCGTCTCCTTCGCCTTCCTTGAGGTCTACCTCCTCTTTTCCGTGGCGGTCATAGGCATCGTCACCTTCCTCCTCTCCTTCATCGGGGTTTACATCGGAGGCGGTTTTGCGGGACTCTTCGAGAGGAGGATCGAGATCTTCGGCGGCCTCATCCTCATCGGCATAAGCCTCAAGATCCTTCTGGAGGGGCTCTTCTTCTAGCCTTCTTGGGAAGGGATCTATCGCCACCTCTTCGCTCCCAAACCTGCCAAAGCGCTCCTCCTCTTCAGCTCCGCCCCCCCCCCTCCTCCAACAAATTAGAAATAGTTTGCAGCCGTAGAATAGCCTGGAGGTAGAATCGATTGTTGGTACTTGTAGTCTACTACACCATGAACGGCCACACCCATAGCCTCGCCGAGGCGGTGGCAGAGGGAGCCCGCCGGGTGGAGGGGGCCGATGTGGCTCTCCGCCGGGTCCCAGAGACCCTTTCGGCGGCGGAGCTGAAGAGGAGGGGCGCTTTGGCAGAGGCGGCGAAGGTCTTCGAGACGGTCCCCTTCTGCACCCCCGGGGAGCTGGAAGAGGCCGACGCCGTCATCTTCGGAACCCCCTCGTACCTGGGGAATATGGCGGGGCAGATGAGGATCTTCCTCGACTCCCTCGGCGACCAGTGGAAGAGGAACGCCCTGGTGGGGAAGGCGGGGTCGGTCTTCGTCTCCTCGGGGTCCCAGCACGGCGGCCAGGAGTCGACGATATTGAACTTCCACCCGACCCTCCTCCATCTCGGGATGGTCGTCGTCGGCCTCCCCTACACCTTCGAGAGCCAGAGGAGGATCGACGAGGTGGCGGGGGGGTCGCCCTACGGAGCCTCCACCATCGTCGGGAGGGCCGGGGAGAGGACGCCGAGCGAGACGGAGCTCGCCGGGGCGAGGTTCCTGGGAAAGCACGTCGCGGAGATAGCATCGAAGCTGGCGCGTTGACGAGCTCGAGGGTCCGACCTCGCGGCCGGGATCGAGGGGTCGGACCCACGGCCCATTTTTGGTCTTTGATCGAAGGTTTCGTTTTGAACCTATCGAATCGGCGGATACGGGACAGAGTTTAATAGATGCGGTCCGATAATAGATTTTGATGATAGACTTCTTCCTTCAACAGAGCCGTAACCCCGCCTTCACCGGCAGAGAGCCCCTCCTTTATGAACTGAAGGCCGCCCTCGTCGAAGGCGGAACCGCCGTCCTCATGGGCGCCGACGGTATGGGAAAGAGCGCTGCAGCCGAAGAGTACGCCAGGATCCACAAAGCCGAATACGACTTCATCTTCTGGGTGAGGTCCTGGAACGAGACCGTCCTCGCCCTCGACTTCGCCTCCTTCGCCCGCTCCCTGGGGATGCCCCACCAGGAGGACTCCGACCTCCTCGATCTCGGAGGCGCCGTCCGGTCGTGGCTCGATGAGAACAGCCGATGGCTCTTGATCTTCGACGACGCCCCCTCCCCCTCGGCCCTGGAGGAGTACCTGCCACCGACGGGATCAGGATCCGGCTGCGCGATCATTACATCATCCAGGAGAGGCGGCTGGAGCGGGGCCTCCGACGCCATCGAAGTAGGACCTCTGGAACCGTCGGAGGCGGCCGCTTTTCTATTAAAAAGGACGGGCCAGGGGGATCATGCTGCATCGATGAGGCTCGCGGAGCTGCTGGAGGGCTTCCCCCTCGCCCTGGAGGTTGCAGCAGGCTACATCAGCTGGACGGGGATATCCCTATCCCGTTACGTCGACCTTTATGAGAGACGCCTCGGCGAGATCTCGGGCAAGACGGGACCGGGCTATCCCGAAACCCTGGCCGCCGCCCTTGATATATCGATGGAGCAGGTCCGGGCGGTCTCCGCGGAAGGGGCGGATATCCTCAGCCTCTCCTCCTTTCTGGCGGCTGAAGACCTCCCATTCGACCTCCTCATCGAGACCGGGGCCCTCCTCCCAGGGTCCGTCGACCTGGGGCTCGCCTCCCTCGAGAGGAGGGGGCTATTGAGGAGTAACAAAGTCCCTATATCGGTCCACCCCCTCATCCAGGCCTTCGCCTTCGGCCGCCTCGACGCCCAGGAGAGGAAGGCCTGGGCGGAGGAGACGGTCAGGGCAGTGGGAGGGGCCTTCAGCGCCCGCCTGGAGGACCTCTCTCGATGGCCAGAATGCGGCCGCCTCCTCCCCCACGCCCTCGCCTCCACCGGGAAGCTGGAGGATCTGGAAGGCGGCTCCGAGGAGGCATCCCTCCTCTTGAACCAGGCGGGGCTCTACCTCCAGCGGAGGGGCGACCTTGCGGGGGCGAGGTCCGTCCTCGAGAGGCTCGTCTCCGTCGACGAGAGGTTATGGGGACCTCACCATCCGGAGGTGGCCACCGACCTCAACAACCTCGGTTCGGTCCTGCGGGTCCTCGGAGACCTTTCGGGGGCCGTCTCCCACTTCGAGAGGTCCATCGCCATCGAGGAGGCGCAAGATGAGCCCGACCAGCTCAAGATCGCCATCAGGGCGAACAACCTGGGGACGGTCCTGCGGTCCCTCGGCGACCTTCCGGGGGCCGTTGCTCAGTTCGAGAGGGCTCTATCCATCGATATGGACGCCTACGGCCCGAACCACTTCAAGACCGCCATCCGGATCAACAACCTGGGAGAGGCGCTCCTGGAAATGGGGGACCTTGCGGGGGCGAGGGAGTCCTTCAAGCTGGCTTTTCGGGTCTTCGGCCAGTTTTTGGGTCCGGGCCACCAATACACCCAAAGGGCGAGGAGGAACCTGGAGTCCATCCCAGAAGATGATCAGAAATGATGCGAAGCCCCCTTCAGCGGCGGAGGGCAGGACCCCAATCCCCGGGATCGAACTTGTTGTCCCGGAAGTCCTTCACCACGGCGTGGCCGGAAGAGACGAGGAGGCGATTGAAGTTGACGAGGGAGCCGGTATCGGGATCTTCGATATAGGCGACGGCGACCCACCTGCCGTATCTGTCTTTGACCCCCAGGTCGTCTACGTCCAGATGGACTATCTCGCCCAGGAGCCACGCCTCTGCGAAGAACTTGGCCGCCTTACCCGCCGGGGTGTCCATCTCGGGGGCGTCGACGTCGGCGAGCCTCACCCTTCCGAACCCTTCGACGTCGAAGGTGTCACCGTCTACGACCTTCGTCACCAACCCGGAGACGGAGACGTCCTGAGGCTCGGGACCTTCCTTTGAGGAGAGAAGGTCTCCGATGGGGCCGCGATCGAGACATCCGGCTCCTGCCAGAAGGACGGCCAGAAGGAGAGAGGCCGCCAGGGCCCGGAGGGGACTGATCCGGCGGCCTTTCAGGGCTGAGATATCTAGCCCTCCAGCTCCTCGATCATCTCCTCCACCTCTTCATACCCCTCCTGATACTTCTCCTCCTCATCGGGGGCGAGCTCCTTCAAGAGCCGGAGAAACTCTCCGGCGTGGACCCTCTCCTCGTCGGCGATGTCCACGAGGACGGCCCTCGCCAGCTCGTCGTCCGTCGACTCTGCCAGCTGCATGTAGAGCTGGACCGCCTCGTACTCGGCGGCGACCATGTACCTGATCGCCCTGATCAGCTCCTCAGGGGTGAGCTTTCTATCGCAGGCGAGGCCCGCAAAGGGGTTTGCAAACTCGGGCATATCTTCTTCCTCCTGAAACCGATGATATCTCCTGGCCAACCCTGCTTCAGCACTGGCGATATATCTTTCGGTCTTCTCCGATATTCCGCCTCTCTCCTCCATCGAGCCGAAGAGGTCGAAGGGGTCTGTCTTTGGCCATCGAGATCCGGCGAATCGATCGCCTCCCGAAACTGCCCTCACCCCGCCCTTCGGGCCGCCGCCAGGGCCAGGTAGATGAAGGGGGTGTCCAGGGCGGCTATCAGGATCTTTATGACGTACTGGCCTGCCATCATCTGGAGGAGGACGGAGTTTGGTACAAGGCCGTAGAAGGCGAGGGTGATGAAGATCAGGGTATCGATCGCCTGGGAGGCCATCGTCGAGGCGTTGTTCCGAAGCCAGAGGCGTCTGCCCCCTGTCCTATCCTTCCAGAAGCCATAAGCCCAGACGTCGTGATGCTGGCTCGCCAGATAGGCTATCATGGATGCGGCTATAACGCGAGGAGCGAACCCGAATACGGCATCAAAGGAGCTGGCGAGCGCCGGGTCCATGACTGGAGAGGCAGACCACCGTACGGCGATCAGGACCGAGAGGAGCATCACCATGTTGGCGAGAAACCCCGTCCAGACGGCGAGCCTCGCCTTCTCCTTTCCGAAGAGCTCGCTCAATATGTCCGTCAGGAGGAATGTGGAGGCGTAGACGAGGACCGCCGCCGGGGCGATGAAGGGGCCGAAGGCGATCGTCTTTGCTGCCAGGAGGTTGGCGAGGACCGTCAGGGAGGCGAAGACTCCGACGGCGATCTCGACCCCGAACCTCGCTGCTAAGATGGCGGTGATGGTCACCGTCGCCAGGGTCGCTGCGGCCCAGAGGGCGGAGGTGGGGTCCACGACCTACCTCTCGGAGCCTGCCAGGGCGAAGTAGGCGAGGAGAGCCTCCAGCTGGATTCGCTCGTTGGCGCCTTCCGTCATCCGGAAGTCTATCTCTCCGATCCTGTCCATCAGCCTCACCGACGTGGTGGCGGAGAGGTCGTCGGAGTCCATGAGGCTCATCATCTGCCGGTGGATCTGGATTATGACATCCTCTCCCGAGAGCCCCTGGACCAGGAGGAGGTCGTCGAGGAGGCTTCGGGCCTGGGTGAACTTCCCGGCTAAGGCCGCAGCCAGAAGCTCTCTGATCTCCTCGGGCCTGGCGGTGGCGGTGATCTGGTAGATCGTCTCCTCCGTCACCGTCCCCTCCATCAGGGAAGCCGCCTGGAGGGCGTTGATCGCCTTTCTCATATCGCCCCTGGCGACGTAGACTATCGCTCCCATCCCGCCTTCCGTCACCTCTACCCCCTCCGCCTCTGCGATCTTCTTCATCCTCTCGCCGACGGCCTCGTCGGATAAAGAACGAAACCGATAGACAGCGCACCTCGACTGGATCGGCTCGATGATCTTGGAGGAGTAGTTGCAGGATAGGACGAACCTGCAGATGGAGCTGTACCTTTCCATCGTCCTCCGCAGGGCGGACTGGGCGTCGCTCGTCAGGGCGTCGGCCTCGTCGAGGAATATCACCTTGAACTCGGCGCCGCCGAGGGGGGCCGTCCGCGCGAAGTCCTTGACCTTGTGGCGGACGACGTCGATACCCCGCTCGTCGCTGGCGTTAAGCTCGATGAAGTTTCCCCGCCACTCTTGGCCGTAGAGCTCCCTCACCATGCTGATGGCGGCGGCGGTCTTGCCGACGCCAGGGGGGCCCGAGAAGAGGAGGTGGGGGACGTTTCGGCTCCTGACGTAGGATTTGAGCCTCTTGACTATCTCCTCCTGGCCGACCACGTCCTCCAGGCTCACTGGCCTGTACTTCTCGATCCAGATCTCCTCTTTGATCCCGCATCCCTCCTTCATGACGACCTGGCCCCTATCTCTATATCAAATTTCCCGCCACGCCGGAAAACAGAACCGACAAAGCCTAAATAGGACGTTATCAATGCCCTACCCGTTGTTGGAGGACTAGGATGATCTCTGAGGTGGCAAGCCAATACGACGCAAAAGAGGTAGAGGGAAGGGTTCGGAAGTTCTGGGAAGACCGCGGCATCTACGCCCTAGCCAGGACGATGAGGACCGGCGGCAGAAAGTTCTTCTTCGTCGACGGGCCGCCCTACACCACCGGGAGAATCCACCTCGGGACCGCCTGGAACAAGATCATCAAGGACTCCATCCTCCGCTACCGTTCGATGAACGGCTTCGAGATCAAGGATAGGGCTGGCTGGGATATGCACGGCCTTCCCATAGAGGTGAAGGTGGAAGAGCACCTTGGCTTCAAGAGCAAGAAGGATATCGAGACCTACGGCGTCGACCGGTTCATCGATAAGTGCAAGGAGTTCGCCCTCAGCCAGAAAGACCAGATGACCGAGCAGTTCAGGACCCTGGGGGCCTGGCTCAACTGGGAGGACCCCTACATGACCCTCAAGGACGAGTACCTGGAGGCCGCCTGGTGGACCCTCAAGAGGGCGAACGAGAGGAACCTTCTGGAGCGGGGATTCCGGGTCGTCAACTGGTGTCCCCGGTGCGAGACCGCCATCGCCGACGCCGAGGTGGAGTACTGGGAGGAGACCGACCCCTCCATCTACGTCAAGTTTCCGATCATTGGCGAAGAGAATACCTTCATGATGATCTGGACGACGACCCCCTGGACGATCCCCGCCAACGTCGGCGTAGCCGTCCACCCCGACTTCGAGTACTCTCGGGTCCGGGCGTGGAAGGACGACCCCGAGGAGGCCGAGATCCTGATCATGGCTTCGCCCCTGGTTGAAAATGTCCTCCGGGAGGGGCGGTACAAAGATTATGAGGTACTGGAGAGGTTCGCAGGGACGCAGCTTGAGGGGCTCCGTTACCAGCACCCCCTCGCCGACCTGATCCCGGCCCAGAGAGATATCGAGCACACCGTCCACCTCGCTGACTTCGTCACCGCCGAGAATACCGGGTCGGTTCACATAGCCCCGGGCCACGGCCTCGAGGACTTCGAGCTGGGGGTCGCCGAGGGGATGGCCATCTTCTGCCCCGTCGGCGAGGACGGCCGCTATACAAAAGAGGCGGGGGAGAAGTACGCCGGAAAGTACGTCCGGGCGGCGAATAGAGAGGTGGACGAGGACCTCGCCGACCGGGGCCTCCTCCTCGCCGAGGGCGAGATCGTCCACAGGTACGGCCACTGTTGGAGGTGCAAGACCCCCATCATCTACATCGCCACCCCCCAGTGGTTCCTCAAGATCTCAGAGATCAGAGACGATATGCTCGATGAGATCGCTAAGGTGAAGTGGTACCCCGACTGGGCCGGGTCCGCCCGGTTCAGGGACTGGGTCAGCGGCGCCCGGGACTGGTGCATCTCCCGGCAGAGGTACTGGGGGATACCGCTTCCCATCTGGATCTGCCCCGAATGTGAAAAGATGGAGGTGATGGGCTCCATGGAGGAGCTGAGCCAGCGGAGCGGCACCGTCGTATCCGACCTCCACCGGCCCGCCGTCGACTTCGTCACCCTCAAATGCCCCTGCGGCGGCGTTATGCGCCGGGTCCCCGACGTCTTCGACGTCTGGTTTGACAGCGCCGTCGCCTCCTGGGCGACCCTCGACTACCCCAGGGACAAAGATCAGATCAAAGAGTGGTGGCCCGCCGACTTCATCACCGAGGGGCACGACCAGACCCGGGGCTGGTTCTACTCCCAGCTGGGGGCGAGCATGGTCTCCTTCGGCGTCGCCCCTTACAGGTCCGTCCTGATGCACGGCTTCACCCTGGACGATAAAGGCAAGAAGATGAGCAAGAGCATAGGAAACGTCGTCTCCCCCGAAGAGGTCGTCGGGAAGTACGGGGCCGACACCCTCCGGCTCTACGTCCTATCCTCCAACGCCCCCTGGGAGGACATCCACTTCAGCTGGGAGGAGGTGGCGAACACCCACAGGATGCTGAACATCCTCTGGAACGCCTATCGCTTCCCCCTCCCCTACATGATCCTGGACGGCTTCGACCCGGCGAAGACCCCCCTCGATAAATTCCGAAATGGCCTCAGGCCCGAGGACCGGTGGATCCTCTCCAGGGCGAACACCCTCGCCGTCGAGGTCGAGACGAGCATGGGTTCCTACCAGCTCCAGAGGGCTACCAGGGCCATCGCCGACTTCGTCCTGGAGGACCTATCACGGTGGTACATCCAGCTCGTCCGGCCCCGGACCTGGATCGAGACCGACGACCCCGACAAGCTCGCCGCCTACGCCGCCATCTTCGAGGTGATGGCGACCCTGGCGAAGGTCCTCGCCCCCTTCGCCCCCTTCACTGCGGAGACGATCTACCAGAACCTGGTGAGGGGGACCGACCCTGGGGCACCGGAGTCGGTCCACCTCTGCGACTGGCATAGGCCGCGCGACGACCTCATCGACCCCGGACTCGAAGAGGAGATGGCCCTGGTGCGAGAGGTGGTGGAGGCGGTATCCAACGCCCGCCAGAAGGGAGGGCGCAAGCTGAGGTGGCCGGTCTCGGAGGTGATGATCTCCCCATCGAAGGAGATTCCGGATCTCGAAGATCTCCTGGGAGTTCTCAAGAGCCAGACCAACTGCAAGAGGGTGACGGTCATGAACGTCGGCGAAAAGCCGCCGATGGAGATCGCCACAAACCCCGTCCCCAAGAAGATCGGACCCGCCTTCAAGGGCGAGGCCCAGAAGGTCATTCAGGCGATCAAAGAGGCGGACCCGACGAAGGTGAAAGAGGCGATAGATCTCGCAGGCTGCTCCCTGGGACCCTATGCCATCGCTCCCGATATGGTGGAGTTCATCGAGAAGATCCCCGAGAACCTGGTGGCAGCCGACTTCTCCAGGGGGAACGTCTACGTCGACATCACCCTCACCGAGGAGCTGAAGGCCGAAGGGTACGCGAGAGAGATCGTGAGAAGGATCCAGGACATGAGAAAGGAGCTGGACCTCCGGGTCGAGGAGAAGATCGAGGCCTCCGTCAGGGTGGAGGACGATGGAGTTTTGAAGCTCGTCGAGGCGATGAAAGATCACATAGCGGGCGAAGTTCGGGCGATCCGTCTTGAGATGGGTTGCGCCCTGGAGGTCGGAGGGTCCCTCGTCAAGGACTGGTCTGTTGAAGATGTGGAGATGGCGATAGGCATCTCCCGCGGATAATAAATATATAAGATCAGATTCATTGGTGGTAGTATGGATGAAGAAGTGCTCTCGCCTCCCCTGATGGTCAAGGTGAAGGGCGTCTACGCCGTCCACGCTGGGGGCGACATGGTCGCCCCAGTCGTCCTTCTGGAGGACGAGGCTTCGAGGCTCGTTCCGGTCTTCGTGGGCCTCGCAGAGGCGATCTCTATACACCAGGCCCTATCAGGGCAGGTCTCCCCCCGCCCCACCACCCATGATCTCTTCGTCTCCACCCTGGAGAGCCTGGGGGCGAGGATCGGGGGGGTTCTCATCGACGACCTCGACGGTGGCGTCTATTACGCCCGCCTCTCGGTATCCATCGACTCCGTAGAGAGGGAGGTGGACGCCAGGCCCAGCGACGGCATGGCCCTCGCCCTCCGCTCGGGGGCGCCCATAACCATCCGGGAGAAGGTCATAATCGAATCTTCGATGGAGAGAAAGGACCTCGACGACCTGAAGGGGATCGAGGACTATCTCTGAGCCACTGTCTTCTTCATCAGCCGTCTGCTTTTTTTTGGAGACCCTCATCCTCAAAATAAAACCATGGGAAAACGTTTAATACCTTCCTTCTACAAGAATTATCAGTCCTCATCAGGGGGAGGGCATACAGTTTAATCCGAAAAATCACGATGGTTCGCACGTCCGGACTCGAAATACTGGCATAGATGCATATCGCGACCTATGCGAAGGGGGTACATCTTGCCGAAGAATAAGGGAGAGGATCGTGTATGGCCGTATTTGAGGTAAGACCATGAGGCGTCAATCGACCATCTATCTGACCTGCACGTTGCTGGTCTTGAGCGCAAGCTTCGTTCTACCCTTCTCATCCGCTTTGGCCCAGGGTTACGGCCAGGACGAAACGGTAATAAGGTGGCAATATCGTCCGGAGGAGCCGATAATCCAGGTGGGCTTCGGAGGCGAGATCCTTCCTATGGGAGCCCAGAACGCCACAAAATCCATCAAGATTCCGGGGCTTGAAAACAGGATCATACCTGGGGAGCCGGTCGTCCCCTTCAGAACCGCTAGGATACTGATCCCCTTCGGAGAGGTGGTCCAGGATATAAAGGTCCTCCCCGGAGAGAAGAAGAACCTGGGCAAAATCCTTATCGAGCCAGGCCAGGATCCTCTTCCCATCAGCTTTTCGGGAGATCATGCTTACACCCCCATAAACGAGACGACCTATGGATCGATGGAGCCTTACCCCAGAGACGTCTACTCTGTGATCGGGGTCCAGGAGAAGAAAGGTTATAAAATTCTTTTTATAAATATATACCCCATCATGTACATCCCCAAGACCAAGGATACCTATTACTTCGGCACCTTCGACCTGGAGGTGAAGACGAGGCCTCAAGAGACCCTGGACCGGGGGCTCTATAGAGGCCTTCCGGGGGACTCTGAGCAGATAACGAGGATGGTGGACAACCCCGGCGAGGTCTCTACCTACTCCCGGGATCTGGCGCCGACGGGGTCGTCTCCCCTCCTGGACGGAGCTTACGATTACGTCATAATAACAAGCAGGGCCCTTAAGAACGCCCCCGTTTCCCACAATTTCACAGACCTCGTCAGTTGGAAGAGCTCCAAGGGCGTCGTCTCGACGATCGTCGCCGTCGAGGACATATACGCCACTTACCCCGGCTCCGACGAGCAGGAGAAGATCAGAAGCTTCATACGGGACGCCTATCTCAACAACGGTATCACCTACGTACTTCTGGGCGGCGACGCCGACGGCGGCAGATCCGGCGGCGGAGGCTGGAACAACATCGTCCCCGCCAGGGGTCTTTGGGCCTGGGATTACGAGGCGAGCCCTCCCCACATCCCCTCGGACCTCTACTACGCCTGCCTCGACGGAAATTACGACTACAACGGCAACGGCATCTACGGCGAGCCCGGAGACGGTCCCGGAGGCGGAGAGGTGGATCTCTTGGCCGAGGTCTACGTCGGAAGGGCTCCCGTCGACTCTTATGCCGAGCTGTCCAACTTCGTCCGAAAGACGATCGCCTACGAATCGAGCGTAAGAGATCCTTACCTTCAGGAGGTCTGGATGGTAGGCGAGTATCTGGGGTTCGGAGGGGTCAGCGACTGGGGCGGAAACTGCCTCGACGAGATAAAAGACGGGTCCGGATCCAGCGGATACGATACGAAGGGGTTCACCGACGACTACCGGAGGTCCACCCTCTACGAAAGGGACGGCTCATGGGATAAGTCGGAGCTGATGGAGATAATCGACGGCAACGTCCACATCATAAACCATCTCGGCCACGCCAACGTGGGAAACGCCATGAAGATGAAGGCTGGGGACGTGGGCGGCCTAAAGAACGATCGTTACTTCTTCGGCTACAGCCAGGGATGTTACGCCGGGTCCTTCGACAATCGAGACCCCGATTCCATATACTCGCCCACCGACTCCATTCTGGAGCACTTCGTTACAGAGCCTCACGGGGCCTTCGCCTTCATCGGCAACTCTCGGTATGGCTGGGGGAGGAGATCCACCACCGATGGGCCGTCCCAGAGGTATCACCGGCAGTTTTGGGATGGGGTGTTCGCAGAGGGGATCGAGAATATAGGCCGGGCTCTCCAGTACTCCAAAGAGGCAAACCTCGGTTCCATCGACAGTACGAGCGACGGAAACGTCATGAGGTTCTGCTATTATCAGTTGAACCTCCTGGGAGACCCCGAGACCTCCTTCCATAAGCCCGTCAGAACCGAGCGTAAGATTGAGATCTCGGAGATGGATCTGCCCAGTTACGCGAAGCCTGATGAGCCGATAGAGGCGACTGTAGTCGTCGAGAACAGGGGCGTTGCTGGTGAAGAGAACGTCGTGGTCCAGCTCCTGGAGGGAGGGATCGTCCGGGACTCAGGAACGATCCCGTACCTCGACAGCGGCTCATCCGCACCCGTCGGCCTTAGATGGTCTGGGTCTCTACAGGGTAGGTACACCCTGGAGGCGCGGGCTCTGATCCCCGAGGTCGAGGAGGGTGAGGACGCGAAGGGATGGGAGAGGGATATCGAGGTGATCGAGGGGAGGACCCCTATACTCCTGGTCGATGACGATGAGGGGGCAGAGTACGAGACATATTACGAGAGGTCGCTGCAAGCAGCTGGTTACAGCTACGTGAAGGTCGAGGGTCCGCCGACCAAGAGCGGGCTATTATCCTTCGACTGCGTCGTATGGCTGACGGGCCGGGACTTTACGACCACCCTCACCAGGGATGACCAGGCGAACCTCGCCGCCTACCTCGACGCCGGAGGAAGCCTCTTTTTGTCCGGCCAGGATATCGGCTTCAACATCCACGACACCGACTTCTTCAGGGATTACCTCCATGTAGAGTACGTTAAGGACAATACTGGAATTTACGACCTGGAGGGCGTCCCCGGTGACCCCATATCCGACGGGATGACCATCGAGATCGTGGGAGGGGGCGGAGGCGACAATCAGTACTGGCCGAGCGAGATCGTCCCGGTCACAGCTTTTGCGAGGGAGGTCTTCACCTACAAAAATGACGGGTGCGCTGCTGTGATGGTCGATGCCGGCACCTACAGGGTGGTCTACTTCGCCTTCGGGTTTGAGGCGATAAACACCTCCTCGGATCGGGACGAGGTCATGAGCCGGGTCTTATCGGCGCTGATGGGGCCGATGGTAACCTCGTCCGGGATATCCGAGACCGGCGAAGATAAACCGGGCAAGAGAGCTGGACCTGCCAGCCTTCATGAATTTAGCGGCATGGCTGAAGCCATCCCCCCCTTCCAGGGGGTGGACTTCGAGATGGAGATGCCCTTTGAGGATATCTCCCTCAAATTCGACGAGTTGGAGCCGCTTGAATATCCGGAGTTTGTTGAAGGCGGTTTCGATCTCCCGGAGATGGGATCTGGGGTTAAGAGGAGGTGAGCGATATGGTGGAAAAAAGGGGGAAGGCCGATATGATATGCAGGCTCCTTCCGGCATTGATCTTGACGGCGGCGATATCCATCGCCGGGGCTCTTGCGGCCACCGTCACCGTTGGCGGCGAAGGCTGCGACTATGCCAGCGTTCAGAAGGCCGTCGAAGAGGCGAATCCAGGGGATACCATCACCGTCCTGAGCGGGACGTATAAAGGGAACGTTCTTGTGGACAAGAGCATAGTCATCCGCGGAAGGGATACTGGGTCAGGAAAGCCGGTCATCGAAGGGACGGGGGCGGGAAGCACCATGACCGTCTCGGCAGATCGGGTCACCCTCGAGGGGCTGGTTGTAAAGAACGGCGGGTTTGGGAAGGCGGGGATCGAGGTGATCTCGAATAAGAACTTCATAAGGAACAACGTCATTTCAGATAATCGGTGGTACGGTATATACCTTTCCAACTCCGGCGAGAACGTCATATCCGGAAACTCCGTCACAAAGAACAAGTACGGGATCTGGATCCCGGCAGGGTCTGACGGGAACAGGATATCAGAGAATGATCTGTCGAAGAACGCCAACGCCAACGCCGTCGATGCCGGGGTCAACCGATGGGAGAAGAACGGCTACGATGACCTCGGCGAGGCGGAGACGAGCTACAGGATCTCCGGCGGGTCCAACGTGGACCCCGCTCCAAGAGCCGTGAGGCCGGAACCTGCGGAGGAGACGAAGACCTCGACTATTACAGTGAAGATCACCATACCCAGGCCGATAATCGGATCTTAGATGCTGAGGGCGGGGTAGCGCTAGCTCTCTTTCAAACCATCCAGAAAGCTTACTACCCTCCTCCGGATCATCCTCCACCCCACCCCGAACCCGGTCTCCACACCAAACGTCACTTGCACTTCAGACATCGCCTCCACCCCCCAAATATCAAAGATATCGGGTCGATCCCACCCCCACCTCCAACGCACCTTTTTATAATCCTCCCGCCTAGAGTTTCGACCCTGAGCTGGAGATGATGCCAAGGATGCTTACCGTCACCTTTCTCGGAACCGCAGGTTCCCTTCCCACCCCCAACAGAAGCCCCTCTGCAGTTCTGATCAACCGCGAGGGGGAGCTGATCCTCTTCGACTGCGGCGAGGGGACCCAGCGGCAGATGATGCGGGCGAAGACGGGGATGATGAACCTGGACTACATCTTCATAACCCACCTTCACGCCGACCACATCCTGGGGATACCGGGGCTTCTGGAGACGATGGCCTTCCAGGGGAGAAGAGAGCCGGTAACCATCGCCGGACCCGTCCGGACCGCCGAGGCGGTGGAGCTCTTCGGCAGGCTCTGCTACTACTCTCGGAGGCTTCCTGTGAGGGCTCTGGAGCTGGAGGCGGGGGATATCGTGAGGATGGATGGATACGAGGTTGAGGCGGTCAGGACCGCCCACAGCGTCCCAAGCCTCGGTTACTGCCTTCGGGAAGACGCGAGGCCGGGGAGGTTCCGCCGCGATAGGGCCGTCGACCTCGGCGTTCCGCCGGGCCCTCTATTCGGGAGGCTCCAGAGGGGCGATACAGTGGGGGTGGGAGGACGGATCGTAAGGCCTGAAGAGGTTATGGGCCCCGCCAGGCCGGGAAGAAAGATCGTCTACACCGGGGATACGAGGCCAGTCCCTGAAATCGAGGAGGCGAGCAGGGGGGCGGACCTTCTCATCCACGACGGGTCTCTCGACGACGGTATGGCCGACTGGGCTCTTGAGACGATGCACTCCACCGCCGGCGAGGCGGCGCTTCTGGCCAAAAGGGCAGAAGCTAAGATGCTCGTCATCACCCACATCAGCTCCCGATACTCCGATGAACCGGGGCCCCTCCTCGGCGACGCCCGGCGTCACTATCCTGATGCTCTGGTGGCCGAGGACCTCATGAAGATAGATGTGAAGCTGAGAGATCGATGATCCAGGGGATGAAAACCAGCCCGGACTTCACCTTTCTTGATCCCCGGCTGACCGCCTCATCGCCCTCAACCTCTCCTCGCTCATAGCCTCCCGGAGCCCCTCTGCCGTCTCGTCGTCTCTCCCAGCAAGGGCGCTCTCCAGGGATGAGGCCAGGTTATCCAGGGCGTAGCGGACCCGTCCGACGTCCATATTCCTCCTCTCGGAGTTCACCCCGGCCTCAAAGAGGCGCTCGATCTGGTCGCCGGGGAGGCCCAGGGCCTCCGCAGCGCTGACGGCCCGGCCGTACATCTCACTGGATACATAATAGTCGAGCCCCTCCCTGTATAGCCTCTCAGAATCCTCTCGACGCCCGGCCTTCCTGGCGATGAGGGCTGCCCAGAGGAAGTCTCCCTCTTCGATGGCGATCTTCACCGCCCTATCTACCCTCCCCGAGTCTTTAGCAAGGGAGATGGCGAGCTCCGTCTCACCGGCGCCGATCAATATCTCAATGCCCCGCTCCACCAGCTCGTCATCGAGGTCCCTGAGGTTCTCGGTGAGGTAGTGGACCTGGTCGTCCCTGCTCATCTTCTCAAAATCTTCTATTGGAATCTTGCTCAAAGTCATCACCAGATCAGCGTTCTCTTCACTCTACCAGGTCGAAGATCTTCGCGAAGTCAACCCTTGCGGTGTTGTCGATGGTGAGAGGGGTGATTGAGATCTTTCCATCCTGGTAGACTGCCCGGACGTCGGTCCCCTTCCGCTCGGTGCAGACGAGGTCGCCGTCGATCCAGTAGTAGGGCCTCCCCCTAGGGTCTGCCCTCTCCTGCACCCTCGTCTTGAAGATCTTTCTCGCGAGCCTTGTCACCACCACCTCCGTATCCTCGGTGGCGTCGACGGGGACGTTTATGTTCAGTATGTCCACCCCTTCAGGAAGCCCCCTATCCAGGACGTTCTTCGCCACCTTGCGGACCATCATCGCTGCCACGTCGAACTGGTAGGCGTGATCGTTTCTGCTATCGAACTTGTCCCCCTGGTCTACGACCTGGACCGAGGCTGTGATCGCCGGAACACCGTAGCTCGCCGCCTCCAGGGCCGCCCCGATCGTCCCGCTGGTGGTGACGGTGTCGGTGCTGATGTTCTCGCCGATGTTTATCCCCGAAACGGCGAGGTCGGGGAGCTCTCCTTTCATCAACCAGAAGATTCCCATGATCACCGAGTCGGTGGGCGTCCCGGAGACCTCGTACGCCTCGACGCCGTCCAGGTTTATCTTGTTGTACCTCAGGGGCTCGAAGATCGATATCGACCTTCCGACGCCGGACCTCTGGCCAGAGGGGGCAGCGACCAGGATCTTCCCCAGCCCCGCCACCCCCCGGATCGCGGCCCTGATCCCCGAGGAGTGGACGCCGTCGTCGTTGGTAACCAGAATGCGGTTCATCGATAGGATATCTGGGACCGGAGGTATAAAAATAGAGCGACTTCGCAGCGGCTCTCAGAAAATCACCCACAAAGGTTCAAAGCTGCTCATCGGGGGGGTCAGATCGTCGAAGGTAGATGGTTACCTGGGTAATTGGGACCGAGTCGAAAGTATGGGGCTTTCTGGCCACCACCTCCATCCTGAAATTTTATCTCGACTCATGATTTAAGTGGCTACAGGGCTTGCCCATAATATCGATCTGTCCAGTCTCTTCGCTTATGAGATGCGATTTAATTTTGACGATCATATTCACACGCTCTTGACCCTCACTTTTGTTTGAACCTGAAAGGGGCATTTTTAATATATAAGTCCTATTAGTAATCTAAAAATTAATTTTTTAATTTTTAATTAATTATATTAAATAATTATATATAAATTTTATAAAAAATTTTAATATTAAATATAAAAGTTTTTTTATTAACTATACAGTTAAGGTTATGTTATAACAAATACTTAACGCTATAATTAATTTTAATATTATTATTAATATTTGCAATTTAACAAAATCTGGGTTAGAATGTTCAATTTATAAGATATACTTTATATTGATTTGAGAATTCAGCCATCGAGAAATTGTTAATTGTAATTTTATAAATTACTAAATCGGACAGAAAATATGGGGTTTCTATCCTGATTATCTATTTATAAAAATGACTCTAATTAGGAAGCATCTCAGAATAGTTCTTACAAACTATAGGTTTAATTCTGTTTTAGGCTTGATCTCCGTTTCAAAGACATATTTTTCCCCGTTAACCATCATGGTACGCGACGAGGGGGATAAATTCACATAAACTATGTAACGAGGCAGTTTTCAAAGATGGTTCAAAATCGCGGCCGATAAGCATATACACATACTATCTACGAATCAATCACCCCATCGTTGAATCCCGACAGCTTACAGCCCGGCTGACAATTTCTAATGATCCATTTCACCTAGGGCCGCATCTTATAACTCGGGACGAAACAATCTTGTATCAATAAACTGTTATATAAATGATTAAATTTTATGAATTCGTGTTAATTTCAGAGTACAAAATTTCATTACAATTTATAAAAATACATTTATATCTTTTATTGTTTATTTTATATATATAATTTATACTGATTAGTTAATTTAATAATTTATTTTAATTTTTAAAGATAATTTTATAAATTTATACCTAATCTAAATTAAAAAATGTTAATTAAAAATATAAAAATTTCAATAAGAAAATCTAGAAAACTTACACATCGCGATGTTTATATACTATAAAAACCATCACAATATTTATATACTATAAAAATTATATATTACTATAAGTTCTTATTGGTCTGGGCTTTCCGCGAGGCCTATCGTACGCAGATGATCGACATCATAGATCGGGCGTCCATAAGCGGCCTTGGCCATGGCTGGCAAATGATGGATATGGACGATGATGGATATAACGGGCTTGAAATCCGGAAGAGGCCGGTCGAGGGACTTGGCTAAGAGGTGCCAGGTCTCGATCTGAAGCTGGCGCTTCTTGCGGAGGGGAAAGACCGGCTACTCCGGCCCTGATGCAGTGGTCTCGGGGATGTTGGGCCACCGGGATCGACGAAAATTTCGGGGGCGTCACCGGGAAGGCCATCTTTGCGGCCTTCGTCTGGGGACCAGCGGGACTGGGCAGGGCGGCGGTGAAGCTGGGCCGGCAAAGCTCCCATCCTCCCCTCCGCACCGCCGCGAGCGCCGGGGGTGGCCGCAGTGGCCGGATTGGACGCGGGCGGAAAGGAGGCGAAGAGATGTATAATCTCTCGGAGAAATTTATGAGCCATGAACCTCCTCAGCTGGGCCAACCAAAAGATTGGAAAGTTTACATGTGTCGACATGGCGCTGACTAAGTTGAGCGTCGCCCGCCTTCACGCTGATGATCGCAAAGCTTTGGCCGCCTCTCCTGAGCCTCGAGTGGCACTGGTACGCCCTCGTCTTCGCCATACTGGCGATAGTCCCGTTGTGGAACTTCTGGAGAGCTTAGAGTCTGGCTCAACAGGAAGAAAATGGTATGGAGTCGAAAAGAGTATGAAGTCTCAAGGCGTATGGAGTCTCCCATGAGCGCTGAGCTGAAACGAGCCCTCCTGGAACGGTGCCGGACTATGGAGATCCCTCTGGTGGGGGTCGCCCCCATCGACCGGTGGGAGGAGCCTCCCTTCGAGCCCTGGATTCCCGAGGAGTTCTGGCCCCAGGCCGTATACCCCGAGGCGAGGTCCGTCGTCGTCATCGGCCTACCCATCACCCTGCCGGCCCTGGAGACCACCCCCTCTATATGGTATCGGGAGCTCTATCGGACCGTCAACATCCTCCTCGATCAGTACACCTACCGGATCTCAAACTTCCTCAACGACCGGGGGTTCCCATCGGTCTTCGTACCCCGGGACGGGTACGCCGACGTTCAGGCTCTGCTGAAGAACCCGGTCGCCTTCTTCTCCCACCGGCACGCTGCATACCTCGCTGGCCTGGGAACCTTCGGGGTGAACAACGTCCTTCTGACTAAGGAGTACGGCCCCCGGGTCCGCTTCGGCTCCCTCTTCACCGCGGCGGAGCTTCCGGCCGACCCCCTCCTGGATGACGACCTCTGCACCCGGTGCATGAGGTGCGTTCAGATCTGTCCCGCTCAGGCGATTGACGACCGGGACTACCCGGCAGGCATCACAAATAGAAGTGCCTGCACCGCCTACAGCGCTGTGCTCGCCAAGAGGGGGCTCTCTCCCTGCGGAGTCTGCATCAAGGTATGCCCCGTCGGCGAGGATCGGAAGCTCTTCGACAGGATGGACCCCTCTATCTACTCCAGAGGCGAAGGGGCCACGAATGAGGAGCTTCACCGATCCTGGGAGCACGTCCGAAGCTACGGAAGGAAGTGAAAGGCCTTTTGAAAGGCCTTTATAGTTTCGCCGAGCCATTTAAGGATGCAAAATCAATTGAGAGGATCTACTTATGCAGACATTCCTCCCCTATCCCGACTTCCGGAGGTCCGCCGAGGTCCTGGACAGACAGCGGCTTGGAAAGCAGAGGTCTGAAGCCCTCGTCCTCCTCCGGATCTGCCGTGACGGCAAAAGCCGGTGGAAAAACCACCCCATCTGGAAGATGTGGGCGAAGAACCCTGAAGCTCTCGCCCTCTACGGCGTCGTCATCTGCGAGGAGTGGACGAGACGGGGTTATCGGGACACCTGCAAGGAGAAGATCCTCGCCGCCAACCGCGAGATGGGGGGCGCGCAGCTCCCGGAGCTGCGCCGGAGGTACGAATCGAGGGAGGAGGGCTTCCTACCCTCGTGGTTTGGGTCCGAGGAGTTTCACGCCTCCCACCGGTCCAACCTCCTCCGGAAAGACCCCGACCACTACTCCGCCTTCGGCTGGACTGAGCCGGACGACCTCTGCTACCGCTGGCCTGTACCGGAGGAAGAGGAGGGCGATTGAAGAGGGGGCGGGCTTCGCCCCGCCCCCGAACCCCATCAGCATCTGACGATCCTCTGAGTATCTGATGATACTCCAAGTATCTGTCGATCCTCCCAGTACCTTATGATCTTCTCATCATCTGACGATCCTATCAAACTCCTCCTGGCTGAGGATCGCAGGGGTGTACTCTCCCCCCCGCTCTTCCAGGGCTCTGACGAAGGTCCGAAGGTGCTTCTCCGACCCCACCATGAGACCTCCATAGACCGACATCAGATCGGGCTCGAGAGTCCCCTCGATCTCCATCGAGAGGTCGTGGACGGAGGCCTCCTCCACTTGGGCAGCTGCCCTGAGGGCTGCCTCGGGGCTGTCGGCTCCGGCGAGGAGGTCTTCATACATCCTCTGGAGGGCCTCGTCGGCGTAGACGCCGGGGTCCTCCTGCGGGGCGGGAATGCCGCGCCTATTCATGAGGGTCAGTATCGAGGCGATGTGGATCTTCTCGGAGCCGGCGACGTTTAAAAAGACAGGAAGTCTCGTCATCTTATAAAACTCCATGTAGAGGTCCCTTGCCATCCTCTCCTCCTCCAGGATGAACGCCATCCCATCGAGTTCCGCGACGGAGAGGGGGGCGATGGCGGACGGCCCCGCCGTCTCATCTCCGAGGCGTAGGATCCCTTCGGCCCGGGCGACGTCGTGGATCTCGTTTAAGTCTTCCGACCTTGAGATCGACCAGATTATAGGGAGATCCTCACCGGGGGTTATCGCCCTGTCGAATTCGTCGCCGGTGTCGAGCCTCCTCTTGAACTCTATCACCGTCACCCCATCCCTCTCCAGGCCGCCGAACTGGAGGATGTCGTCGGTTCCGCCGAGATCTACATCAGGGAAGTGGGGGCCGAAGAAGTCGATGATGTACTGGTCCTCGACGACCGCGTCCTTACCGTCGACGCGGCCGATGACGACGTCAGCGCCCTTCTTCCACTCCTGGGGATCAAAACCTACGGCCATCCAGCCCGTAGTCTCCCCCCGGAGGGCCATGTAGAGGTTTTCTTTGTCGGCCCTCCAGAAGACCTCCAGGTCTCCCCCCGGATAGCCGAGCCCCACGGGGCCTATGAGGAGGGCGTATCCGGAGTACTCGCCTTCGGCGATGATCCCGTCGGGGTTCCACGCCCCCGGCTCCGCCGGGACCTCTGCCTCCTCCACCGCCTCCGTGCCGGGCCCCTCTCTCTCCACGCACCCGGAGAGGATGAGGAGGGCGGTCAAGAGAATTAATGGCAATAGCTTCATTGTACCGGCATTTCGCATTAACGGTTTGAACGCTCATTAATTTTCCTGCTATCGATTTTTTGAGAATAGATATCAATCGACTCTGTATAGAGATCAAATAAGGCCAGCTTCATAAAGACTAAGAATATAATTATTAAATTTTTATAATATACTGAATTGTTAATATCGTGTTGACAAATTCTAGTAAAATTATTTTAAACAAAATTTAAGTTAAACGTTTGAATTTATGCACATTTTGGCAAGCAATAAATTCTTAATTTTGCATAGCCTTACTGCGGAATGCCGGATTGTAAACACCCATCATTATTTCATGATAGAACCCATATCAAGATGTCGATCTACATCTCTTTATTGATCGTTCTCCCCGAAAAGATGTTTAAATATCCTCTGATCTAAAAGAGAGGATATGGACTCCGAGGAGATCGCCGAAAAGTACCCGACGAAGGATCTGAGGCCGATAGCCGAGAAGTACGGAGTCAAAACCCTCTGCGCAAAGAAGATAGGTAACTATTCAGCTATACCGAATCGCCCGCATGATGCTGACTTTGATTATAACGGTATGCCGATCAACAACTTGCACCAAAATGAAAAACGATATCCAATGCCGAGGTTACTTGAAGTTAGCTTTCTGGAACTGGCCACACGAGATCTCTAAGAGCGGGTCTGATGATGCTGTTTGCGGTGGGCTGAATAGTTACGAAGATAGATCTGGTCGGTGCCCTCCCGCCGGAGGCGGTGGCGGAGCTGGAGGGACGGTGATGATGGGCCGAGGACTTATCTCATCCATATTTTTGCCGAGTTCACCTCCCCGCCCCGCTTCTCACGACGATCAGCTCTCTTGCAGCCTCCTTTCGGCCCACCCACCGGCGGCATCCGGGGCATAGCTCCATCCAGGAGACGGCACAGTTCTGGGCTCTGAGATCTTCTGGGATGCGTTCTCTGATGTACTTCACCTCCTCCTCGGTGGCGAAGGGGGTCTTGCACCTCCGGCACCGGATCATATTGAAGGCGAGATCGATCCCCTCCTCCAAAGGTCTCTCATCTGCCAAGGTAACGGATATCGCCCCTGTGGGGCATACCTCCGCCAGGGATTCAGCGACCTTCGCCTCGAACTCCTCGAAGACCCTCGGAAACCTCATCCATCGCTGAGGACCCTTCTCCGAGAGGGCGGGGGCGAGGGATATCTCGTCCCAGAGGCTGGAGCAGGCCCGACAGCCGATGCACCTCTCGACGTCGACGTCGAGGACCCTCCAGGGGCCGGCCTTCGCATCTTTCATATCCGTCCCCTCCCGATGGCCTCCGCGCAGGATTGAGCCATCCTTGCTGCAGCCCTCCTCCTCAGCCTCTTCGCTCCGTCCTCCCCGTCCCCCCAGATCAGCGCCTCCGTGGGGCAGGTGAGGACGCAGGCCGGGGCCTCCCTCTCGGAACATAGGTCGCACTTCTGGAGGGGCGCTGTCTCTCCGATATAAACGGCTCCGAAGGGGCAGGATATGGCGCACAGGCCACACCTGGTGCACTTTTCAGCCTCGAAGGAGACGGCGGCCTCCCCCTGGACGAGGGCTCCGGCTGGACATGCGAGGGCGCAGGGCGCGACATCGCACTGGTGGCAGAATAAGGGGACTGAGGCCCTCTCCTCCACCGCCCCCACCGATATCCTCGCCTCGCCGTGGACCCTCTCGCAGGCGACCTCACATGCGTGACAATAGATGCATCTATCGATATCGACGTAAACCTCCAACCTATCAGACCCCCTTCATCTTTCCTATCCTGCAGGCAGCGACTTTGAACTCCGGGATCCTCGCCTCCGGGTCGATGACGTCGCTGGTGAGCAGGTTCGTCTCGGGGAAGTGGAAGGGCATGAAGATGACCCCCTCCTCCTGCCGGGGGGTGACCCGAGCCCTGGCCCAGGCCTCGCCCCGCCGGGTCTCCACCTCCACCAGGTCTCCGTCGATGACGCTCCACCGGTCTGCATCCTGGGGGTTCACCTCCACGAAGAGCTCCGGAGACCTCTTCATCAGGGAGAAGCTCCGCCGGGTCATGGAGCCGGCGTTGTGATGGAGCGCCACCCTCCCGGTGGTGAGGAGGAGCGGGTAGTCGAGGCTCGTCTCCTCGGCGGGGGGCAGGTACTCCATCGGAACGATCCTGCCCCTCCCCTCGGGAGCGGAGAACCCTTCCTGGTGGAGGATGGGGGTTCCCGGATGCTCCGGGTGCGGACAGGGCCAGATCACCCCGCCCCGTTCCTCGGCCCTCTCTTTTGATATCCCAGCGTAGCTAGAAACGACCCTCCCGATCTCCGTCAGGACATCCTCGGGGCCGGCGTAATCGAAGTCGAGTCCCAGAAGGCTCGCGAGCTTCAGGATCGTCGATAGGTCGGACCTTGCCTCTCCGGGAGGATCGAAGGCCCTGGGGATCCACTGGACCCGCCGTTCCGAGCTGGTGAACGTCCCCTCCTTCTCCGCCCAGGCCGCCGCCGGGAGGACCAGGTCCGCCATCTCGGCGGTATCTGTCATGAAGATATCCTGGACGACCATGAAGTCGAGGTTCTCCAGCTCCCTTCTGCCCCTGGACGAGCTGGAGTCTGAGTTGACCAGGTCCTCGCCCATGATGTACAAAAAGCGCAGGTCCCCTGCCGCCGCCGCCACCGGCATCGCCTCGGCGGTCATCCCCATGCCTATCGGCAACGCGCTCGTACCCCAGGCCTCTTCGATGAACCGGATCGCTCCCGGGTCGTGGACGGATACAGAGCCGGGATAAAAGTCCGCGAGGACCCCCATGTCGCAGGCTCCCTGGACGTTGTTCTGACCCCGAAGGGGATATAGACCCGCCCCGGACCTCCCCAGCTGGCCGCATAGGAGGGCGAGGTCGGCGCAGGCGGATACGTTGTTTGTGCCATGAGAGTGCTGGGTGATCCCCATGGAGTAGACGATCGCCGATGACGGTGACTTGGCGTAGACCCTCGCCGCCTTGACGATCGCCTCCGGCGGAGCGTCGATGATCTCGGAGACCTTCTCCAGGGTATAACCCGACACCTTCTCGGCGAGCTCCTCAAATCCGGTGGTCCTCTCGGCGACGAACTTCCTATCCCATAGCTCCTCATCGATGATCACCTTCATCATACCGTTGAGGAGGGCGACGTCCGTCCCCAGCCTTATCTGGAGGTGGAGGTCGGCGAGCCACGTGGTGGGGGTGAGCCTAGGATCGGCGACGACGATCCTTCCGCCCCGGTCTTTCGTCCTCATCGCCCACCTTGCGACGATGGGATGGTTCTCAGCGAAGTTTGAGCCGATGACGAAGATGCAGTCGGAGTTGGCGAGGTCGGGGATGGGGTTTGTCATGCAGGCGGATCCGAAGGCCCTCTTCAGGGCAGGGATCGTCGGCGAGTGGCACCTCCTCGCGCAGCAGTCGACGTTCTTTGAGCCGAGGGTCCGGGCCATCTTCTGGAAGAGGTAGTTCTCCTCGTTTGTGGACTTGGCGGATCCGAGAAAGCCCAGGGCATCGGGACCGTGGCGTTTAATCGTCTCTTCGATCTTCCCGGCGACGATCGAAAGAGCCTCATCCCAGGTGATCCGCGACCAGCCGCCTTCGGTCTTTTTGAGAGGGTGGCGGAGCCGATCGGGATGGTTTATGACCTCCAGGGAGGCGTTCCCCTTGGCGCATAAAGATCCCTCGTTTGTGGGATGGTCGAGCATATACTCGATCTCTGGGCCGTCCTCTTTTAACTTAATGTAAAATCCGCATCCCAGGGCGCAGTAAGGGCAGACCGTGGGGACCAATTTTTCTTCAGCCATTTGGTTTTCTCCTCGATCTTCTCATAAAAAAGGCGGGGAGGGATACCCCTCACCGGCTCTCGCCTGCGGTCACCCCCTGGGCCAGCTTCAGAGCTGCAACGGCACGTTTCGACCCCGAGAACTCATCCACATCTTTGTACACCAGAGCCCCGGTGGGACAGGCGGAAACGCAGGCGGGAACCTCTCGGTCCGGGCACCAGTCGCATTTGATGGCGACCCTCTGATCCTTGTTTCTGCCGATGACCCCGTAGTTGCAGACGGAGGCGCAGGTCCAGCATCCTATGCAGGCCTCGAGATCGTGGGTCACCACCCTGACGATCTCGTCCTGGCTGAGGGCGCCGGTGGGACAGACAGAAACGCACGATGCGTCCTCGCAGTGATGGCACACCATGGGAACGGAGATGGCGCACTCGGGCACGAACTCGACGTAGATCCTCTTTTTAGGAAGCGGCTTTTCGGCCACGGCTCCAAAGAGGCTCTTGGAGCGTGAGTGCTCGACGGTGCAGGCTATCTCGCAGGAGCGACACCCCATACACCTTTCAGGCCTTATCAATATCTCTTTCATCTGATCTCAACTCCTGGACAAAAGGGGTATCGGACTTCAGCTCTTCAGCCCGAGACCCTTCCTCTTCTCCTGGATGTGATCGATCATCAGGTCCGCCGCCTTGAAGGGGTCCGGCTCCACGGCGAAGGTGGCGCCTACGACGCCTCCGACACCCTTCGTGAGGACATTGGTGACCTCAGAGCTTCCCAGGACCGGGGGGACCGTCCCCAGGACGGTGTACACCCCTGAGGCTACTACGTAGGCGCCGATGCTGACTGCCTTCTCGCTCATCCATTCTGGGGCGGCGCCTGCGGCCGGAAGGTCGCTGATGTCCACCCCCAGGTGGTTTGCGAGGGCCGCTGCCAGGACGAGGATCCGGCTGATGTCGACGCAGGAGCCCATGTGGAGGACCGGCGGGACTCCGAGAGACTCACAGACGGCCCGCAGGCCTGAGCCAGCCTCCTTCGCCGCCTCGGGCCTGAGGAGGCCAGCCTTGGCGCAAGCGATGGCGTTACAGCCTGTTGTGACCACGAGAACGTCATTTTTGATCAGCTCCCGGACCAGATTAACGTGGCCATAGTCGTGCTGGACCTTCGGATTGTTGCAGCCTACGACGGCGCCGACGCCCTTGACGGCCCCTGAGACGATGGCATCTATGAGGGGCTGGGGCGTTCCTCCCAGGGCTCCCAGGATCGCCTCGGCGCTGAATCCCACCATGCAAGCGCTCTTCTCCTTAGGTATGTTCACCCTGGCCCGGTCCCTGTTCGGGTAGTTCTCGACGGCGGTCTTGATGATCTCCCTGGCGGTCTCCAGGGCCTTCTCCTCGTGATACTCCATCCGGACCGCCCCGGGGAAGTCGGCCTTGGGGGATGTGGAGATGAACTTGGTGTGGTAGCAGCCGGAGAGGTTTCCCAGGGCCGGCATGATACACTGGACGTCCACCACCATCGCCTCGACGGCTCCGGTGATGACGGCGAGCTCCTGCTGGAGGAAATTTCCTGCCGTAGCAACCCCGTGGCGCATCAGAACCTCGTTTCCGGTGCAGCACATTCCAGCGACGCTGATACCCTTCGCTCCCATCTTCTTTGCGAGGGCGATCATATCGGGATCCTCGGCGGCGGCGACGATCATCTCCGAGAGGATAGGCTCGTGGCCGTGGACTATTATGTTCACCTCATCCTCCTTCAGGACGCCGAGGTTAGACTCCGAGACGACGGGGGTTGGGGTTCCGAAGAGGACGTCCTGGACGTCGGTGGCGATCATCGATCCCCCCCAGCCGTCGGAGATGCTCGTCCGAAGGCCGTGGAGGAGGATGTGGACAGGATCGTTGTCGACGCCGATGTGGGTTCTGTGCATGCACTCGACGATCTCCCGGTCGACTCCTCTGGGGTCGATCCCGGCGGCCTCCCATACCTTCTGCCTCTTGGCGGGGGCTCTCCTGGTGAACTGAATCGGACCCGTCTGCTTTCCAAACTCCGAGAGGAGTATGTTGGCGAGGTCGAAGGCCACCTCTTCAGGGCTGCGATCTTCAGTGGATATGTTGTACTCGGAGGCGAGGGCGTTGAGCTTCGCCTCGTCCTTTATCTGATAGCTTTGGGCCTTCCCCTCGGCCATCTTCTTGAAGGCCAAGACTGCGTCTCGAGCGTGGTCGGAGTGGGCTGCTGCTCCGGCGGCTATCATCCGGAGGAGATTTCTCGCCACGATGATGTCCGCGGTGGCGCCGCAGACTCCCTTATCAGCCCCCTCGCCGAAGGGGTCTATCCTGCACGGCCCCATATTGCAGTTTCTGCAGCAGACCCCCAGCTGGCCGAAGCCGCATTGGGGCTGCTGTTTTTCGAAACGGTCCCAGGCGGTCTCGATCCCAGCCCGGTCTGCCTCAAGGAGCATCGCCCGGGTGGCGGGATCGACGCTCTTTTCGTAGACGTTCTTCCCCATTTTCATGACCTCTCTCGCCTTTTGGAGATTTAAAGTGGTATGACAAACCCTATCCCTATCAACTATTTATCCTTGACGCATCTAATGTTATTTATAACGCAGCATATCTCTTTGATGTGATGTAAAAAGTGCCATTAGAAGATGTAAAATGTAACAGTTAGGTATATGAGTTTCGCTTTTTATGCATTGTTGATCCATTTTAAAGCTCCAATGCTCTCGCTCAAAAGAAGATGGCAGCTTAAAAATGTTACATGGAGGGATCGTGGTAGTTTTCGATGAGACCAGAGCTTCGGGCCAAATGACCCTTCTAAACCTCCTTCAATTGATGCCGGCAGAAGCTTAGAAACCGCCCGACCGACTTATATCAATTATTATACAGTTTTTGCTGGGATCCCTTCGATGGTGATGAGAATCGCCGGATGCGGGATGTAATTCATTCGAGAGCTGATGCAGTTCATCCAGAGATTGATTGTAGCTCATCAGGAGGCAGATGGTGGGAATCTCTCTTCTGAGGTTCTTTTGGCATATTGATGTAATATTTAATAATAAATCCTTATTTTATGCAAGATAATATCTATATATATCTCAATGTAAACAGTAATTCTCTCAATATTTCACATTGTGAAGAGAGAAATCTATATATGGAATTACCTCGTCACTTAATTCCGATGGCCCTGAACAAGGCGATATTACTCTGCATAAACGTCCGCTCTGGCTTGTAGTGCACTCTTTTTCCGCCGTTGTAGCTCTGCTCATACGCCCCGATCTTCGCATCTTCGGCCCACCCGGTCGTTTCGACTGATCGGTCATCCTCGACGTCTTGGGCATCGCTCTTTATTATATTACTTTCAAAATTCAAACTCGAAAATAGGAGGTGAAAAATATGAATCGCACCATTAAGCTCCTCATGATATCGGACGTCTTCGTCCTCACCGGCTTCGGCCTGATCCAGCCCATCCTGGCCATCTTCATAAACGAGGGGGTGGCAGGGGGGACTATCTTCACCGCAGGGGTGGCCAGCACCCTATTCCTGGTGACGAAGTCCCTGGTCCAGCTCCCCTTCTCCCGGTACATAGACGAGAACGGAAATAAGACGAGATGGCTGATAATAGGGACCGCCCTCATCGCCACAGTTCCGGTGATGTACATCTTCATCGACAACATATACCAGGTCTACCTGGCGGAGATCCTCTACGGAATCGGAAGCGGCCTCGCCTACCCCACCTGGGTCGCCCTCTGGACCATGAACCTGAAACCCGGAAAGGAGGGGTTCGAGTGGTCGGTCTATTCCACCTCTACGGGCCTTGGGACCGCCGCCACCGCCGCTGCCGGCGCCGCCATCGCGAGCATCGCAGGGTTCGTCGCCACCTTCATCCTCACGGGTTTTATGTGCCTGGTGGGCTGCGGCATCCTCCTGATGCTCGATCGGGAGAGCGCTGAGAAGAGGAGGATCGTAGTCCCGTCAAGGTGAAAGAAGAGGATACCCGGACTCGATCTTCCCGGTCGCGGACCGAAGTTGGGACCGCCCTCCCGATACTCTTCCTCTTCCCGATCCTCAGAAAGCGAGCCCCTTCCCCGATGGGTATTTAGCCCCGGGATCTTCTAGGCAATACCATGGCAGGAGATCTCTTGGACCGGTTCTGCGGCTGCCTCCTGGGCCTCGCCGTCGGCGACGCCCTGGGAATGCCCGTCGAGGGGCTGACGAGAGATGAGATCAGAGCGTCCGCCGGCGAGGTCCGGGAGATGTTAGCCCCCGCAGCCGACCACTTTCACTCTGGCCTCGCGCCCGGCCAGTACACCGACGATACCGAGCAGACCCTCATCCTCGCTGATTCGATCATCGATGCCGGGTTCTTCGACGTCGAGAGGTTCGCGGCAAAGCTCGCCGAATGGGGGCGGTGCTGGACCGCCGATCCAGGTCAGAACAGGGGCGTCGGATGGACGAGCATGACGGCGATAGGGGAACTATTGAGGGATCGGCCCTGGCGGGAGGCGGGCCTTGCGACCCCCACCTGCGGCTCTGCCATGAGGGCAGCCCCCATCGGCCTCGTCTACCACTGCAACCTCGACCTCGTCGCCAGGTATGCAGACCTCCAGAGCCTCCCCACCCACTCCGCTGCCGCCGCCCGGGCCGGGGCGGTAGCCGTCGCCGCCGGCGTCGCCCTCTCCCTCCTCGGCTTTGCCCCCGTCAAGGTCCTGGAGATGGCCGCCACCTTAACCGAACGGATCGACCGCGACTTCGCCCGCCGCCTCCTAGTCGTCGAAGAGCTCCTGGACCTCGATCCCGCGGAGGCGCTGGGGGAGATAGGGACGTCCCCCATGGTGAGCGAGACCGTACCCGCCGCCTTCTTCTGCCACCTCAAGCTCGAGCCTGAGGAGGCGCTGATAGCGGCGGCCTCCAATGGGGGGGACACAGACTCCATCGCCTCCATCGCCGGGGCCCTGGCGGGGGCTTCCCGGGGGTCGGGCTGGATCCCGGAGAGGTGGCTATTCCATCTTGAAGATAGGGAGAGGATCGAGAGAGTGGCGAGAGATCTGGCAGCCGTGGCTTCGAGGATCTGTCCTGGGATCTGATGGGAAGATCCTCAGCCATAGACCTTGTGGCAGACCAGATGCCAGCGTGTCGTTTTTATGCCAGCCGGTATTCGTCTTCTGCCATGATTAAGGTTGGAATAGTAGGCGGGTCCGGCTATACCGGCGGAGAGCTCCTCCGCCTATTGAGCCTCCACCCCGGAGCCGAGGCGGTCTGCATCACCTCCAGAAAGCTGGAGGGTAGGCCCGTAGGGGACGTTCACACTCACCTGCGGGGGATCTACTCCCTCAAGTTCGAATCGCCTTCTCCGGCCGAGGTCGCCGAGAGGTGCGACGTAGTCTTCACCGCCGTCCCCCACGGGACGGCGATGGACTGGGTGCCGGGACTCCTCGACGAGGGGACAAAGGTCGTCGACCTCTCCGCCGACTACAGGCTGCCCCTGGAGGTCTTCGAGAAGACCTACGGGATGAAGCACAGGGCCTTTCGGGAGGGGGTCTTCGGGATGCCGGAGCTCCACCCGGAGGTGAGGGGCGCGGAGTTCGTCGCCAACCCCGGCTGCTATCCCACGGGGGCGAGCCTCGCGGTGGCCCCCCTCGTCGGAGCCGGGTTTGCCGAGAGGGTCGTCTTCGACTCCAAGTCCGGGATCTCCGGGGCTGGGATCGCCCCCTCAGAGACGAGCCACTACCCTAACATGGCGGAGAACGTCATCGCCTACAAGCTTTCGACCCACCGCCACAGGGTGGAGATAGACCAGGAGCTGGGCCGCCTATCCCCTGAAATCAAAGTGAGCTTCACCCCCCACGTCGTCCCCGCGGTCCGAGGGATCTTCACCACCGCCCACCTCCTGGTGAAGGAAGAGCTCGTCGGCGACATCCCCGATAAGTCCGAGATCGAGAGGATATACCGGGATTTCTACCGGGACTCGCCTTTCATCAGGCTGGTACCGGGGGTACCCTCCCTGGGGGCGGTCCGGGGATCGAACTTCTGCGACATAGGATTTGAGGTGGACGGGTACGGCGACCGGATCGTCGTCGTTTCGGCGATAGACAACCTGGTGAAGGGAGCCTCCGGCCAGGCTATCCAGAATATGAACCTGATGACGGGGATCGCGGAGACCGAAGGTCTCTGGTTCCCCGGCGGTGCCCCCTGATGAGAAGATGAGGCGGAGGGCGAGAGGCTGAAAGGGTAAATAAAAAGAGAGGTGAGGTGGTATATGATGCAGGTCAGGGATGTAATGAACGAAGAGCCGGTCGCCGTCCAGGCGACGGCCGCCGTCAGCGACGCCGTAAGGCTTCTCAAGGAGAACGAGATCAGCGGGATGCCGGTTCTTGAAGGGGAACGGCTGGTGGGGGTCGTCTCCGAGTCCGACCTCCTCAAGATGCTCTCCGCCGAGAGGGAGGGGGGGCTTTGGCTCCCAAGCCCCCTTGAGATCCTGGAGATTCCCATCCGGGACCTGATCCGGTGGGAGAGGCTCCAGGCCGCCGCCGAGGAGGCGGGTACGACGAGGGTATCCGAGGTTATGACAAAGAAGGTATTCACCGTCGGACCTGAGGACTCCATCCAGCGGGCGGCCTCGATGATGGTCCGCCACCGGATCAACCGCCTCCCGGTCCTGGAGGGGGAGAGGCTCGTGGGTATCGTGACGAGGGGGGATATCATAGCGGGGCTGGGGATGGAGGCGTCGGAAGTTGAAGAGAATTGAAGGGGGGATATGCGCCGTCGGTGGAGTCAGGGCCGCCGGGGCCAAGCGGGGCAAGTACGGCGTCGCCCTCATCGCCGCTTCAGGTACTGCGGCCGGGGTCTTCACCAAGAACAGGATCAGGGCAGCTCCCCTGGACGTCACCGCCAAGAATCTCGCCGTCTCGGAGGGTCGGCTTGAGGGGGTGATCGCCAACAGCGGCTGCGCCAACGCCTATACCGGGACAACGGGGATCGAAGACGCCCGGTGGATGGCGGGCCTCCTGGCAGACCACCTGGGGGTCGGGGCCGAGGAGATCGGCGTCGCCTCCACGGGGGTGATAGGGCGGCATCTCGATAGGGACGTCATCGCCGGGCTCTTCGACGAGGCTAAGGGGAGGCTCCGTTCCGACCCCGAGGCGAGCGCAGAGGCGGCGCGGGCGATCATGACCACGGACACGAGGGTCAAAGAGATCGCCGTCGAGCACCGGGGCTTCAGGGTGGCGGGGATCACCAAGGGCGCCGGGATGATCGAGCCGAATATGGCGACGATGCTCGCCTTCCTCTACACCGACGCCAGAATCTCGCCGGAGGCGCTCAGAGAGACCCTCCTGGCGGCGGCGGACGAGAGCTTCAACATGCTGATCGTCGACGGAGATACCAGCACCAACGACCTGGTCCTGGTGACGGCGACGGGGAAGGTCGAAGCCGATATAGACGACTTCCGAGAGGCCCTCAATTATGTCTGTGTGGAGCTGGCGAAGATGATGGCCAAAGACGGCGAGGGGGCGACGAAGCTGGTGGAGATGGAGGTCACTGGAGCTCGGAACCGAGAAGACGCCCGTCTAGCAGCCAAGACGGTCATGAGGAGCAGCCTCGTCAAGACCGCCATCTTCGGGTGCGATCCCAACTGGGGCAGGATCGTGGCAGCGGCGGGAAGGTCCGGGGCGGAGCTGGACCCGGAGAAGATCACCCTCTCGATCTCCGCCGCCGGCAGGGATGAAGAGGTATTCCTCGTCAGGGACGGCAAGATCGTCGACGGCATCCTGGCGACGGCGGAGGAGGCGATGAGGGCCCAGGAGCTTCTGATCACCCTCGATCTGGGCCTTGGGGATGGGAGGGCCCGGGCCTTCGGCTGCGATCTCTCTTACGACTACGTCAAGATCAACGCGGATTATACAACCTGAGGACGAGGAGGGCGAAAACATTGCTTTTGAGAGGAGAGCGGCTCGGCGAGATCTCCGGGGATGTCCTGGAGTTCATATCATCGAGGGAGGCGGACCAGTGGATCTTCGAGGCGGACCTCCTGGTGGACAGGGCCCACCTGGTGATGCTGAAGGAGCGGGACCTGATATCCAAGGACGAGTTTACAGAGATCGTGGAGGCGCTAGATGGGATCGATCTCGACCGCCTCGGCGAGGGCGAAGACGTCCACGAGGCGATCGAGGCGGAGCTGATAGCGAGGGTGGGAGCCGTCGGCGGCCGGATGCACACCGGCAGATCGAGGAACGACGAGGTGGCGACCTGCATCCGGATCGTCCTCAGGGAAGAGGTCCTATCCCTCATGGCCGAGGGGAACGCCCTCTGCAAAGCACTAGTCGAGAGGGCGGCCGAGAACGCCGATTCTATAATTCCAGGGTTCACCCACCTGCAGCACGCCCAGCCCACGACCCTCGCCCACCACCTCCTCGCCCACGCCGACGCTCTTTTGCGGGACTTCGAGAGGCTCCGGGACTCCTACCCGCGGATCAACAGGAGCCCTCTCGGCGCCGCAGCCTTCGCCTCCACCGGCTTTGATATCGACCGAAAGAGGACCGCCGAGCTCCTCGGCTTCGACGGGCTCGTCGAGAACAGCATGGACGCGGTATCGACGAGGGACTCTCTCCTGGAGGCGTTATCCGCTTCCGCCATCCTGATGGTGAACGCAAGCCGCCTCGCCGAGGAGTTGATCCTCTGGTCTACGTCGGAGTTCGGCTACGTCGAGCTCGACGACCTCTTCACCTCGACGAGCTCCATCATGCCCCAGAAGAAGAACCCCGACACCGCAGAGCTCGTCCGGGGGAAGACCGGTACGGTCTTTGGGTCCCTCGTAGCCGCCCTGGCCATCAATAAGGCGCTGCCCATGAGCTACAACCGGGACATGCAGGAGGCGACGCCGAACCTCTGGCGGGGGATCGCCGCCACCAGGGGCGCCGTGCGGATCATGGCCGGGGCCGTCTCGTCGGCGAAGTTCAGGACCGACAGGCTGGAGGCCGCCTCCGGCGCGGGCTTCTCGACGGCGACGGAGCTCGCCGACTCCCTCGTCCGGAAGACAAAGATCCCCTTCCGGACCGCCCACCAGATCGTGGGGGCTTTGGCCGCGAAGGGCGAGAGCCCGACGATAGAAGACCTGGACGCGGCGGCCGAGAGGATCGCTGGTTTCAGGCCGAGCGAGAGGGGTTTCGGCAAAGAAGAGCTCGCGGCGGCCCTGGACCCGAGGAAGAACGTGGCGGCAAGGTCGAGGACCGGGGGGCCAGCGCCGGCGGAGACGGGGAGGATGGCCTCCGACCGGCTTCAGAAAATAGAGGAAAATGAGCGGCTCGTCGCAGAGTTGAAAGGAAGGGTCGACCGGGCCATCGCCGCCCTGCGGGAGATGAGGTGACGGTATCGATCTGACGGCATCGATCCGGGCGCTTTCAAGGTTGATGATATGACGACGGCTTCGAGGGGACCGGAAACGTCGGGGTACGCACCAGGCAGCCCTTCGGCGGCGGCGCCAGCACCACCGGAGGACGGCATCGTCGCCTTTCTCAAGGGGGGTGGCTGGAGGCGGCGGCTCGGCTTCGGCCTGGTCGTCCTATCCTGTCTACTATACGGCTGCCTCCTCTTCGTCCCATCGGCGCCCCTATCCTCCGCAGGAAAGGTCGCCCTCTCGTCCCTTCTGGTGATATCCGGGGAGGCTTCTTTTTGGATCGGCGGCTTCATCCTCGGCCGCGACGTCGTCGCACGGTGGCGGGGTGCCCTCGATCCGCTGAGGTGGATTAGGGGGAGGGCGTGAGGGTGATGGAAGCTGCACTGAGGTTTTTTTTGGAGATTCTCGCGCCGCTGGGCCGATTGCCACTGAATAGATCCCAACGGCTCAGGCCCGGTTCTTTACGACACTGCCCCTCTTAGATGCATTGAGGAAGGTCATCCTCCGTCGTATCCTTCGGCATTCCATTTTCGGATCCAAACATAACCTGTCGACATACTTAGTCCACAAATATCACTTGCTTTCTCATAGCTAATGCCGTGATTGGCCATAGCATTGAGAAATATCAATCTGGGCCTGATACGCCCATCAGTCTCTGCACGAAGCTTTTCCGGTAGCTCCTCAGTATTTTGTATACTTACAATATCTCCCTTCATAAGATCTATTTTGTCTGTTCTATTATATCAATTTAGTCGTAAGACTATAAACTACTCGTGCTTCAAGAGATGTTCGGTCTCTCGGACCCACAGTTAGAGCTTCAAGTAGCGGATAGAATTTCTTTTCGGGTCTTCTTGGGGACGACTGAGGTTATTCCTGATTATACTACAGTTTGGCTGTTTCGCAAGAGATTGGAAGAAACCGGCAAGTGCGACGACATCTGGTACGAGTTCACCAATCAACTCCGAGCTAAAGGCTACGATGTGAGGAAAGGTGTGATCCAAGATGCTTCGTTCATAACATCAGATCCGGGTCATGCGAAGAAAGATGTCCCTCGTGGAGATGAAGCCAAGACAAGGAGAAGCAAGGACGGTACTTGGGCGACAAAGGGCAAGAAATCCAATTTCGGTTACAAGGCCCATGTCAAAGTCGACGCCGAACAGCAGTTCATCTGGGCAGTTAAGACTACCACCGCATCCCTCCATGATAGCCAGGTAGATTTGGCAGAAGTAGGAGAAGTCCGATATGGTGACAAAGCCTATTCCGGAGCCAAAACCAAAGGATATGACGCATCGATGAAGAGGGCAGCCAGAGGACATCCACTCGGCATTTCCGATATCTTGCGAAACGAGAGAATCAGTAAGAAGCGATCTCCGGTTGAGAGATGTTTCAGTGTCATAAAGACTGTATTCAGGTCGGGTCATATCATGGTTACGACAGTAGAAAAAGCAACTGTAAAAGTGATGTTCAAAGCTATTGGTTATAATTTATATAATCTTCACGGTCTTGTCAACAAAGAGGTGGTTTAGCGTTAGCTGTCGAAAAATCCTGAAAAGTATTAAGATTAGAGGACAGAACAGAAAAAATTGGTCGTAATTTGGAGGGAAAACCGACATAAGGAACGTTCAGATCGAAAATGTTGAGGTAAAGTACTTCACAGAACGCCAATTGCAGGATAATCGAAGTCCTCAAATATCAATCTGGGCCTGATACGCCCATCAGTCTCTGCACGAAGCTTTTCCGGTAGCTCCTCAGCATTTTGTATACTTACAATATCTCCCTTCATAAGATCTATTTTGTCTGTTCTATTATATCAATTTAGTCGTAAGACTATAATTCAATAAAAACTCCCTACTCCTCGAGGTGGATTCGGGGGTTTACATATCTCATCGCCACCCCTTCTCCAACCCCTGGAGCATAGAATTCCGCGCAGGTTTTAACTACCTACAGCCCACTATTATCGCTATAAATCGCTAAAATAAGGTGGAGGCGTCTAGCTTGAGAGAGTTCGCAAAGCCCAGGGTCGTCGTCAGCAGATGCATCGAGTTCGACCACTGCCGGTATAACGGTCAGATGATCGCCAGCGACTTCGTCGCGAGCCTCGCCCCTTACGTCGAGTTCCTGCCGGTCTGCCCCGAGGTGGAGATCGGCCTCGGCGTCCCCCGAGATTCGGTCCGGCTCGTCTCTTCGACCTCAAAGAGAGGAGAAGGTGGAAAGGGAGGTGAGGGGGTAGGAGGAGATGGTGGAAAGGGAGCAAGAGGAGAATGTGAAGAGGGTGAAGGAGGAGATGGTGGAAGTGGAAAGGTTGGATTGGCAAAGATCAGCCTCATCCAGCCGACTACGGGCCGGGACGTCACAGCCGATATGACCTCCTTCGCCACGGGTTATCTCGACTCCGTCGGCGACGTCGACGGCTTCATCCTCAAGGCGAGCTCCCCCTCCTGCGGGATCAAGAATACGAAGGTCTATCCCACCGCCGGAAAGTCGGCGGCCCTATCGAGGAGCGAAAGCGGCCTCTTCGGCGCTGCCGTCATGGCCCGATATCCCGATCTCGCCGTGGAGGACGAGGGGAGGCTTAGAAACCCCCGGATAAAAGAGCACTTCCTCTCAAAGCTCTTCGCCCTGGCTCGGTTTCGGGAGGTGAAGAGGTCGGGGTCGATGAGGGAGCTGGTCGGCTTCCAGACGGAGAACAAGATGCTCCTTCTGGCCTACCACCAGGCGGAGACGAGGGCTCTGGGTAAGATCGCCGCAAACCACGACCATCGTCCCTTCCCCGAGGTCGCAGCCTCATACGAGCTCCATCTGAAGAGGGCGTTCTGCAGGCCCCGGAGGTACACTTCCAACATAAACGTCCTGATGCACATATTGGGCCACTTTTCAGACCGGATTTCGGCGGGGGAGCGAGAACTGTTCCTTGATAACGTCCAGAGGTACCGGGACGGGAAGATCACCATCTGCCCCAACACCACCATCCTCAAGTCCTGGATCGCGCGGTTCGATGACGACTATCTATCGAGCCAGACCTTCTTTGAGCCATACCCCCAGGACCTGGTGGAGGTGGACCCCATCGTCTCCCATCGGGGCAGAGACCTCTGGAGATAAAATAGACCCTGAAAGAGAGGGCAGGGAGGGCAGGGCGGAAGAGGGGGGCGGACCTTCAGGCCTCCGCCATCCTCTGGGCCTTATCCTTCTCCGTCACTAGGACGTTCTCGTTCAAGATCTGGATCGCCGAGTCGTCCTCCCACCAGGCGAGCCTTTTCATGCCCAGTCCATCTATGGCCTCGTATACGTCCATGAACTCCCGGTCGTACCTGGCGTACGCCGGGTCGAGGGGAACCATCGACCTGCCACCTACCGCGGAGAAGGAGGGGTCGACCTCGATCACCTCCCCCTTCTGGTTCTTTACGAGGAGCCAGAGGTGATCGTTCCCCGTCTCGTCGAAATCATCGGCGTAGGCGAAGGTGACGTCAAAGCCGTGGCTCTTGAAGTACCACTCGTAAAAGGCGGCCCTCTCGAAGACCGATAGGTCTGCAGCATATCCCTTGATGGAGCTGCTGTACCTTATGACGTCGTCGGGGTTGTGGACGTCGGCGGGCTTCAGCTCCAGATAGTAGGGGTCGGGTACGCCCCTGGACATATCGCCTCCGAGGATGCCGTCCCTCGCGCCGTCCAGGAGGATGTAAGCCCCCACCAGAGCGAGAGCGACCACGACGACGATCTGCCATCTCGCCATATCTCAGCCCTCCTGTAAAGTCCTCTTGGGATCGCCACCAGCTCCAAAGCCCCTTTCGGCTAGAGCCCTTCTCACTTCCTCCTCCACGATCTTTCGGACCTCATCCTCGTCGACCTTTCGGCCGGTCTGCTGGATCTGTTGAGGATGGGATTCCCGGATAGACCTCTCGAAGATGTTCCTCTCTTCTAGGAAGAACGGCCTCTCGCCGTTCTCGATCTTGAGGAGGGCATCTTCAAACCGCTTTCGGATACCATCCTCCCCGTAGAAGTAATCCTCGATCGCTTTTTTCGTCAGCTCCGGCATACCTTGCGAGACGAGATTTGTTTCGGGGTCGTCCATGTACCTGAGCGCCATCCTGATGACCCTGTGGAGACGGTGCTCAAGGGTTCCCTTCACCTCGCATCCTCTCTCCTCGCCGTAGGGGTTTCGGAGGAGGATCAGGATCTCGTTGGCATGGTTCTCCCCCAGCTTCCTCCAGGGCTCGATCCGACCTGCTGGAATCCCTGAATGCCTGGCGACCGCGGAGACGATCCCCTTCTGGTCGACAAACCCTCGAGTGAAGACATAAGCCCTATCGGCCTTTCCCGGATCGCACCCAAAGAGCCTCCCCTCCGTCAGGGCTCTTTTTGCCAGATCATCTTCAGGATCCTTTTTCCTCTTCTCCCGCCAGCAGCACGGAACCAGGATGGGGGGTCGGTCCAGTCCTTCTATGAACTTCTCCCGCATCGCAAGGGAAGGGGGGTCCTCCCCAGGATAGTGGCGACCGGCGACGAAAGGCCTCATGGCCTGGTGGATGAAATCGTCGATGGCGGAGTAGTCCTGGCCGAACTTCTCCACCATGATCTGGTTGTCGACTAGGACGATCCCGTCCACTCCGACCCCGACCTTCTTGGTCATGAGGTCGTAAAGAGAGATCGTCGCTCCCATGGCCCTCTTAGGCTCCTTCGCCCTCTGCTGAGGGTCCGTCCCCTCTTCGGTGAGAACCCCCAGGACGAAGACGGGATAGGCGGGCCTCTCTCCCCGGATGTACCTGGTGATCGGGTTGACGAAACCCGTCCCCGTCCCTCCGCCGAGAGAGACTATGAAGAGGATACCGTCGCACATCTCCGACCCGCTGTTCCCCTTGAGGGCAGCGAGGGTCGTATAGCCCCTTATCTTATCCCATGCTCCCCTCAGGATGGGGTTTTCCGAGTCGTACTCACTGAGGGCGGCCCTCTTTACTTCTCCATCACTCCCAAAGATCTCGAAGACGGCCTTGAGAAACTCGGCCTGCCTCATGAACCCCTGTTTTTTGACGTCGTACCCATAACGGTCGACGATAAGCTTAGAGGTCTTCGATTCTGTCCCGATGACGTCATGGGGTATGAAAAAGCCGGGATAGCATCCATTATCCAGGGAGCCGAAGAATTTCTGGTTCTGGGTCTCCTGGACGTCGGCCTCAAGCCAGAGCCCCTTCACCCCACCAAAGGATACGTGCTCCCCCAGAGACCTGTTGAGGAGGGCGACGTCTTGGTTTTGGAGGAACCGCTCCGCCAGATGCCCACCACAGCCTCCGATTCCGACGATGCATAATCTCATCTCATCCCTCCGAGGGCATCGGCGTATACTGGCCAAAGGAGCGCCGCCTCCGAGGCGAAGAGGGCGAGGAAGGCAAACGACCTCGATAAAAGATCGGTCTCGGGATATATCGTCCCCTGCTGGACGGAGAGGAAGATGGAGACGGCGAGGAGGGGCACCGCGAACATTATGGCGACCTTCGTGCCTCTGGAGATCTCGTAATAGCCGTAAACCTTCCCCGGGACGAAGGCGGCAGCCACCAGGCTAAAAAGGAGAACCAGAAGGCCGAAGGCACCAAAACCCAGGGGGCCTGAAGCTAGAGCTGAAACCTGGAAGTAGTTATGCCGGGGGAATATCTCCGGCGTCAGGAAGTAGAAGTAGGCGAAGGCGGCAAAGAGGAGCATCCAGGCCGCCACGGCGGCAGCGTTGAAGTTCGAACCCTGCCGGGTGAACATCTCTTTCATGATCTCCTCTTTGAGTTTGTCTTTGGAGATCTTCCCGCCGTTGTCGTTGGCCCCTCCGTTATCAACCACCCTCGCCTTGGATGTGGCCGCTACCCTCCGGTAAGTCCTCTCAATATTAAGCCTGTGGAGCGCTGCGCCTCCTGCCAACAGCAGAAGGAATAGCCCTACGCCGAAGATGCCGTTCAAAAAGAGGCTGGTCATCGGTAAAACCTCCTCTCTATCATGATCCCGCCGATGAGCGCCGCCAGCAGAACGGCTAGGATATTTGCGACCGTCACCGCCGAGTATATCGGGTATTTGACGATCTTCGGGTTGATCGCGCCTCCCGAGATCGCCCCCGTCTCCTCCCTGGAGTTTTGGTCCGTCGCTGAATACCTGAAATGATAGCTGAAGCTCTGGCCCGCGTCGGATACGTCGAAGGGCGCCAGATCAAAGAGGACGTCCTGGACCTCCTCCGATGCGTTGATGACCACTGTATCCTGGCGCCTGTTCGGATGAGACGGAGTGCTGGTATACAGATCGATCCGAAGGTTATTCACCTCCGGGTTCTTCACCTTGAGGCTGAACCTGTAGTTCTGCCACCAGTGCCGGTTCTCGTCGGCGGGGGAAGCGTCCGGGTCCGAGACGAATATCTTGGGGCTTGGAAGGAGGCAAGGTCCTGAATGGATCGCCGTCCTGTTGGAGTTGAGGCCGTCGCCGAAGGTGTAGAAGTAAGTGAAGTTCTTCCCCGCTTCCCCCTCCCCGAAGAAGCCGTACTCGCTGGCGATGAAGCTGACGTTAGTTCCAGACCTCACGATCTGGGTCCCGTTCCACAGCTCCTTCTCCTGGTCGTCTAAGATGTGGAGGGTAACGCTGATGGCATCCCCGTCGGTGTCGACGAACCGGGCTTCGTACCGGATGGGATCGTTGTACCTGGCCCTGAATGGGTTGACCCTTATGCTATCTTCGTCCACCTTTGGGGGGCTGTTGACCAGGTCCAGCCGGAGGACGCTGTAATAGTCATCCTGCTGGTAGGGCTTGGCGTACATGGCGTCTGTATAGTAGGTGTTGTGCATGTCGTTGAACCATATCCGGAAGGTGGCATTCCCCACCTCTTTGGAGTCGACGAAGGGGGTGATAGAAGACCAGTCCCTGGTGGTGGCGTTGGTCTTTTCGGAGTACTCGTTGGCGAGGATCACCCTCTGAGATCCTATCCTGGTGAACTCCTCTTCTCCGGGGCCCTTCGCCTCCAGCCAGAGGTAAACGTCCGAACGGACCTCTATGGGGTTGTCGTTCTTCACCCAGGCGTAGATATCCATCTTGTCGTTTCTTGTGATCTCGCCCTTACCCAGTGGGTACCAAATGAGGACCGTGGGAGGGGCGTACTCCTTGGGCGGGACGAAGGGTATGTGAAGGAGCTTTTTGAGGTACTCGAACTTGGTCGGATCATCCTGCTTCCACTTCTCCATGTTTCCTACCATGCTGTCCAGGTCCAGCTGTACTACCCTCCTCCCTCCGCTGGAGCTGCTGGACTCCCCGCCACTGCTCCCTCCCGAGGAGGATGGTGTGGATTTGGGCGGCGATGGGCTCACCCCCTGGGCCTGGGCCGCCAGGGGGAGGAGGAGCAGAATTATGATGATGCATGCTGCGAGTCTCTTCATATCAAACCCCGATAGGCGTGAAGTCTACCTCCAGATAGTATGGGTAACCCCTCCACTCCAGCCTCTTCCATTCCGCGGCATCAGAGGCGTAGACCTTCGGATCGTTTGCCAGGGTCCATGCCGTCCGGTCCATGGTGGTGACGAGATCGAAGGATAAACTGCTCAAAGATGAGCGGACCTCAACGCCGTAGGTGTAGACGTACTCGCCCCGGACGTTGTCGTAGGTCACGTTCCAGGTCTTGTTTCTGAAGTTTGCCACCATATTGGGGCCCGAGTATCCCTCCTCGCCGTCCAGGAACCTGGTCCCAGAGAGGAACCTGAACCTGGACTCCCCGAGGAACGGCTCGGCGAAGGGGAGCTGATCTATCGTGAAGTTCGTGGAGATCTCCGTGGCGTTCAGGCTTTGAGGTCTGCCCGCCTCGATCCAGGCCTTTCGGACGGGATCGTAAACCTCCAGCTTCACCACCAGGGGCTCTGTCCTCTCTGGAGCGTCCATCTCCATGGTGTAGACGAATGGTGATCTGATCAATCTCTCCCCAGGCTGGTGGAAGGCGGCGTCCCAGGAGCCGAGAGATCCGTTGATGGGCGACGCCATCCCTCTGATCGACTCCTTGAAGAGATTTGGTCCCTGGTAAATCGATGGGGGTGAAGCCACCCTGATGAACCTGTAGCTGACGTTCCCGGCGGCGTCACCGTCGAAGGAGACGTCCCTCCAGCTGATCCGAGGGTCTCCGTTGTAGGTGGCGATCCCCTGAGATCTCCAGATTGACGATCCCGGCTCACTGGTCTGAAGCTCGATGTCGCAGACCGGAAGGGCGGTTTCTACGTCCACAGAGTAGGTGTACCGGGAGACGGTCGATCCCCTCTCGGGAGAGACGGAGACGTTCTCATACCTTATCAAGACGATCTCGGGACCGAGATACACCTTCCCCTCCTCCTCCCGACTGGTGGCCAGGGGGCTCTCAGAACCGGGGTAGTAGAAGCTGAAGTAGTATGAAGAAGTCCCCACCGAGCCTATCGTCTCGCTGGGCATGGCACCGGTCCACTCCAACCTCTGCCATCGGTTGGCGTCGGTGTACCTCTTCTTCTCGACGAGCCTGAAGATGTTCTGATCTATGTCCCAGATGTTGAGGCCCACGTCCAGGTTCTTTGATCCGTTGAAGTCCAGAGAGTAGGTGAAGGGCGAACCTGAAAATCCGTCGACGGGATCGACGCTGGCGTTACCATATTCGTAATCTATCGGCCAGAAGGGTCCTTCGAAGGCCTCCGTCTGCTTCCTTCCGGAAAACCTATAGTGGGCACGTATGAAATCGAACTCCAGGGATACCTCGTCCCACCTCAAAGTCTGCCAGGCGCCCACGTTGGTGTAGTTTTGGCCCCCCAGATCTTCCCACGGGCCGATCAATTCTGGGGCGACCTGGAGAGAGACGGAGTCCTCGGCGCTGGAGAAGAGGTCGATCCTATAGCTGTAGAGGGTATCGTCCGTCCCCATCTTGGGAGAGACCTCGGGGTTCCTGTATAAGGTGATCGGGTTGATGAGAGGGGGCTGGCCGTCGTACCCATCCAAGGTCACCGGATCTCCGACGAGGGGGGTGATGATGACCCTGTACCAGCTCTTCTCCCAGGTGCCGGTCTCGTTATCGTCGGAGGCCCATCTTCCAAAACTTCCACGGCTCAACTCCGGCGCCCTGAAGTTGACGTCGAAGTTGACGTCTTGGGAGGAGCGGGCTGTGAGGCTGATGTCAGTGGTGTATTTTTTGGATGCTGAATAATCGGTGTAGTCGGGCCCCACCTCCAGCTCCAGAGAGTAGCGCATGGGGCTGCTCATGCTGTTGGTGAGGTGGACCTTATAGACGATGGGCTGATTTACGTTGAATGGCGTCTTGTCGGTGCCAACCTGCAGAAAACTGATAGAGGCCTCCAGCTGGCCCAGAGCTGGCCCGAGGGCGATGACGGCAACGATGAAGAACGCCGCCGCCCTCGTCGTCCATTTTAAAGATCTCAAGCTTCTACAAACCCCCTAGATTTATGATAGCCCGACGACCGGAGATGACTTTTGAAATTGTATCTGATCCAAATAAGAGATTTCTCTATTAAATGTTAACGGATGGACTTTTTGAGGGGCTCTTTGCCAGGAGGAAAAAAAGGTGGCGAGGGCTTCACCCGTCGATCGCCCTGCTCGCCGCCCCGACCCCTGCGCCCAGGGAGGATATCACGCCCTCCTTAGCCAGGACCAGCTCCAGGGTCTGGATCGTCCTGAGGACGTCGGCCTCGGTGCAGGCGCCCATGGTCCCTATCCTGAAGATCTTACCTTTCAGGGCCGACTGGCCCCCCGATACGACGACGCCGCGCTTCCTCATCCCTCCTCGAAGCTGGCCGTCGGTTACCCCTTCAGGCATCTTCATGGCGGTGACGGTATTGGAGTAGGTGGAGTGCTCGTTCACCTGGGGGAAGAGCTCGATATTCAGGGCCAATGCCGCCTCTCTCACCCCCTTCGCGAGGCCGGCCATCCGAGCCCGCCTCTCAGGGAACCCCTCTTCTGCTGCCATGGTGAGAGCCTCCTGGAGGGCGTAGAAGAGGGAGACCGCCGGGGTGTAAGGCGTCTGGTTCTTCCTCGACTTATTGAGGTGGGCCTTGAGGTCGGTGTAGTAGCCTCCTTTCCCGTCCTCCAGCATCTCCTCGGCCCTCTTGCTGACGGTCACCATGGAAAGCCCCGGCGGGACCGCGAGGCATTTCTGAGATCCGGTGATGGCGATGTCGATCCCCCACTCGTCGGTGAGAAACTCGTTTCCGCCGATGGAAGATATCCCGTCGACGATGAATATGGCATCGTATCTTCTCGCCAGCTTCCCCACCTCTTTGGCCGGGTTGACGATCCCGACGGAGGTCTCGTTGTGGACGATGGAGATGGCCTTCGCTCCATCTTCGAGGGCAGCCTCTATCCGGTCCAGATCGAAGGGCGTGCCCCAGGGGAACTCCAGGAGGACGGCGGTTCCGTACCGGTCGCCGAGCTCGGTGAATCTCTCGCCGAACTTCCCGTTGGTGACGGTAATGATCTTATCCTCTTTGCCGATGATCCCGCCGACGGCCGCCTCCATGCCGGCGGTACCGCTGCCGCTGAGGACGACGGCGTCGTTCTTCGTCTCGAAGAGCTCTTTGAGCCTCGACCTGCAGTCTTCGTAGATCGTCTCAAAGTCGGCGCTCCTGTGGCTGATCATAGGCTTCGACATGGCCCGGAGGACCCTCTGGGGCACCTTGACCGGTCCAGGGATCATGAGCAGCGTATCCTCGATATCCAAATATTATCCCTCAACCCAACAACACCGGGAAGTCTATATAAATCTAGCTTTTATCCTCTCCGCCGTCTTCCAGCTCTTTCTTGTGAAGGGCGGAAGGTCGCCGTGCTCTTTCGCCCATTCTTCCAGGAAACGGATGGTGGCCGGGTCTGATGGGTAGCCGCTCCCGATCACCTTTCCGACGGCCGCCTCGATCTCCCTCACCGACCTGTCCCTATTCACCTTGGCGAGGATCGAGGCTGCGGCCACTACGGTGTGGTTTTTATCTGCCCGGTGCTCGGCGACGACCTCCATCCCGGTTCTGCTCCCCTCCTTCACCCTTCTGGCGAATCGTTCCGGGTCGACGTCGGCGGCGTCCAGGATCGCCCTGTCCGCCGAGAGCTTCTCCAGCACTTTTGAGAAGCTCTTTACCATGATCTCGTTCATCGTCATGAGCTGGCGGAGCTCGTCGATCACCTCCGGCCTCACCTCCAGGACGTACCGGTCCCGGGCGATCTTCTCGATACTCGCGGCGAGCTGTTCCCTCCTCGATGGGGCGAGGAGCTTTGAGTCCTTCACCCCCAGCGCTGCCAGATCGAAGAGCCTCTCCTCGTCGACGACGACGCCGACTACGAACATCGAGCCGATCACCGGACCCTTCCCCGCCTCATCGGCGCCCAAAAGTCGCATCATTCACCGTTGGGGGCTCGGCCTATTTGAATCGATCGAAAAATGACGGTAGAGATGAACCGGGATCCCAAATAGATCTCCAAGTCCCGGGATCATCCTCCGCCAGTTCCTTGAGATAGCTATATCTAAACCGGCCTCGATAAACCTCCACCGATGAATATCGATCTCGACCAGATCCTCGCCCTGACAGGCGACCTCTCCGGGGATGAGCCAAGAGAGAGGCTTCGAGCCTTTCTCCTCCAGTCGGCGAAAGACCCCGACGCCATCGGGGAGCTTCTAGCCTCGGCCCTGAAGGGGCAGGGGCACGAATACCGCCTCGCCCTCGAAGACATCGTCGTCAGCCTGGGGGCGTCCCTCGGATTTGAGCTGAGGTTCCCGGAGGGCGGGGGCTGGGCCTCCCCTTCGGGGGTCAGCTTCCTCCTGGAAGTCGTCGGCGAGGGGGAGGAGGCTGACCTGGGACCCATCGTCGAGAGGATCGAGAGCAACGTTTCCATCTCCTCCGCCCCTCCAGAGACGGAGGAGGGTGAGGTGGCAGCGGAGAAGGGCGAAGGATCGTCGGACCCAGAGGGAAGGATGACCGCCCTGGGTCTCCTCGTCGCCTTCGATTCTGAGATCCTTCGGGTCGAGGGGGCGATCGCCCAGGGGGACGAGGCGGGGCTCGTCCGGGGCATCTCCATCTCCGCCCTCCTCACCCTATCGAAGATGGCGAAGGACTACCACTTCACCCACGGGGACGTCCTCCTTCTCCTCCTCACCTCAGGCCCCTCCGTCGACCCCCTCATCGGCCTCATATCCCGGATCATATCCCAGTGCGAGGCGGAGACCCCGACCCTGGAGGAGATCGCCCAGATCCTCTCTCCCGTCGGCCGGGGCGGCGAGGGGACCTCCGAGGAGGCGCTGGCGGAGCTCATCGACCAGAGCCGGTACTACGCCTTCGGGAGCCGGTCCGAGGACCGGAAGCATAGAAGGCTTTAGGATATTCGTCAAATAACTCTACTTTACAAGTTTTCCCTCGGCCGAGCCCAGTTTATAAACTACCCCTGCGCATCACATAATACGGAGGATTTCGATTAACCTCTGGCTAAGCGCCCTCATTTAAATACTCTCTAAATAGGGGTGGCCCAAATTTTGCAATTTTGGTGGGTTTTTCGAAATCCTCTACGGAAGTTCTGCGAAGTCAAATGTGGTGCACATATCCAGATGAAAGTAGCACATATCCTGCATATAATTTAGAAAACATATGCTGAAGTCAAAACTTGTAAAGTAGAGAAGTAGAGTAAATTATTTAGCGTCAAGCCCTTAATGTTCATTCCTTTCCTTGATACAGGATAATAGATTTTTAATATAAAAATCTGCAACAATATCAATTGATTAGCCTAAGCCATACGATTCTAAATTAATTTAGTAAATTTTATTGTTTTATTGATTAACTATATTGTGCGATAATTTAGATTTCACCCAATTCTCGCGAAAACTTTAGAGATATGGAGATAAAGTAAAACGGCATTTTGTTCCCGAAAGCTGAATATCACTCGATTTCTAGATAGTGCCACCGGATGTATAAAAATGTTAGAAATTGATGTCAAGAAAAAGCTGAGGGATTTCGATCTTGAATTGAATATCAAGATTTCCAGGGGGGAAATACTCATGCTGGTGGGAGAGAACGGCTGCGGAAAGACCACCCTGCTGAACATGATAGCCGGCCTCATCGAACCCGATGAAGGAACGATAGCGTTAGACGGAAGACCGCTCTTTGATTCAAGCATCGAAATAGATATCGCCCCGGAGAGAAGGAGGATCGGGTATGTCTTTCAAAGCTATGCGCTCTTCCCCCACATGAGCGTCTACGAGAACGTTGCCTTTGGCCTGCGGACCCGTAATTTATCGAGAAGAGAGATCGAACTCCTGGTGAGGGACCACCTTACAGATACCGGCCTCTGGGAGATCAGGAACGCCCGAGCCATGAAGATCTCTGGTGGCCAAAAGCAGCGTGTAGCCCTGGCGAGGGCGCTGATAATCGAGCCAGATATCCTCCTGCTGGATGAACCGCTATCTTCCCTCGACATCAGAAAACAGGCCGAAATGAGAAAAGACCTTCGAGAAAAGCTCCTTTCCTACGGCGTTCCAAGCATCATGGTCACTCATGATCTCAGGGACGTGGCGTGCATCGGGGACAGGGCATGCCTCATGGAGCGGGGAAAGATTGCGATGGCGGGCAGAGCGGAGGGTGTTATGAGTTGGGCTTCGATCCATGCTGAAATAGATGGAGAGGATAGAGGCTCCCTCATGAAATGATCAAACCTAATCCTTCAGTATGAGTCTCGACGTTATTCGTTTCATCGTAGCAACCGAACTGGAGGATGACGAATGCAGAGATTGATGAGAGATATTACCTCCTACTCAGGTACGAGCCCCTCTCGGCCCTGGACCTGAAGAAGCGGCCTATTATGAGCAAGGAGCTGGGAAGGCTTATTCATGAGCAGCAGGTCTCGAGCATCATCGTCACCCACAACCACCGGGATATCGCCGAGGTCGGGGATCGGGTCTGCCTCCTTAAGAGGGGGGAAACTGCCCTGATCTGCGGCATCGCGGAAGATCCGGCCGCTGAGGGAAGTGGCCTCTTCGATGACGGCGATGATCTCTGAGACGGCTCCTTGAGACGATCGTATCCGAGGCGTTCAGTTTCACCCCGGTGGCCCTGCCAAGTCTATTCATTTATAGAGCATCAAATTTCTCCACAATCCACCGGTTCCTCACCTCGGGGTGGAATATGATCCCGTAGACGGGCCTTTCGGCGTCTTTGAAGGCCTCCACCTCTCCGGGCCGCCCCGCCACCAGGTCGAAGCCGGGCGGGAGGGTGACCCCGAAGTTATGGAGGTGGTAGCCCTCGATCCTCCGGGGGGGGCCGAGGAGGTCGGTCTCCTTCACGATATCGATGCCGTCGAGGCCGATCTTCGGCTGGGGGACGATCCCGCCTCCGAAGACGGCGGCCAAAACCTGCATCCCGGCGCAGATCCCGAGGATGGGCTTATCGAGATCTCTGATCCAGGAGAATAGGTCGATCCTCCGGGCGTAGAGGCCGTCCTTCAGGGCGGTGCCGCAGAGGATGATCCGGTCCGCCCTTTCGATCCCGTTTTCGGTCAGCTCGGAAAAGTGGACGACTTCGTATTCGGATCCCTTCCGCTTCGCGATTCCCGCGATGGGATCAACGAACTCATACTTCGATAGCGAGAGGGGCTTGAAGCAGAGGTCGACGACGAGGATCATTTTTCCACCAGCCTCGCCTCCCCGATGGAGAATCGGCCCCGGTAGTTCTCGTAGGTCTTCTCTGCCCGCAAAATCTCGATCCTCTTTTTAAAGATGGGACCGTCGAGGACGAAGGTCTCGATCTCGCCCCCCTCTCCCGAAGGGTTGATGGCGTACCGGTCCCGGAGGGCTTCGAGCTCTCCGATCAAGTCGAGGTCGATCCTGGCGCCGACGAAGGATTCGTCCAGGGGGTAGGCGAAGACCCCGGTGATGATCACCTCAAACCCCTCCGAGACGAGGAGGCGGAGGTACTCCAGCTGGTCGATCTGCCAGAGGGGGTTATAGCACCAGAGGTCCAGCTCTCTGCATATCCTCTGGACCCGCGCCGCCTGGTAGACCGACTCTATCGCCCCCGTCACCACCCCCTCGATCCCGTATCCATCGACGGCGGCGGCGATGGCGTCGGAGAGGTCGGAGAGCTCCTCCTCTTCTCTTCCTGCCGTCGGCCAGGTGAGCTGGGGGATGCCGACCGCCTCTGCGATGAGCTTCGCCCAGACGACGTTGGGGGTGTGGAACATGTAGCTATCGGGGTTCTGGGATACGACGGTTATCAGGCAGGAGACGGAGTCGGTCTCCATCGCCCTTCTGCATGCGTAGACCGAGTCCTTACCGCCGGAGAAGAGGACGCCGAGGAGCACGACCGAAGGGATCGGCTCAGCCGTCTAAATAGATGTTGGTGATGAGATATGGCATCACATACAGGATTAATCATTTATATCAAAGCCCCTTCTAATCGGGAGGCGAAGCGGGGCCGGATGCCGCACCATCCGCCTGTTATCGCGGAGGCTCCCGCGCCAGGAAGGTTCGATATGTCGTCACTATCGTCGAGGTTCGTATCGGGAACCGTTTTTGAGTCTTATGAAGATTTTAAAAAGAATTTGAAGATAATCGTCCCTGAGAGCTTCAACTTCGCCTTCGACGTCGTGGACGTCTACGCGCAAGAAGATCCGGAGAAGAGGGCTCTTGTCTGGTGCAACGATCGGGGGGACGAATTGGTCATCACCTTCGGGGATCTTTTGGAGAAGAGCAACAGGGCTGCCAACTTCTTTGCAGGTCACGGCGTAGGAAAGGGGGACGCCGTGATGCTCACCCTCAAAGGGAGGTACGACTTCTGGATAGCTATGGTGGGACTCCACAAGATCGGCGCCGTGGCGATCCCGGCGACCCATATGCTCAGGGCCAAGGATATCGCATACCGGATAGATAAGGCAAAATTGAAGATGATCGTCTCCATCGAGGAGGACGGCGTCCCCGACGAGATCGACGCAGCCTGCAGAAAGATCGTTGGAGAGGTCCCCGTCAGGGCCTTCGCCGGGGAGGGGGAAAGGGAAGGGTGGCTGAACTTCAGGGAGGAGATCGAGAGCTCCTCGCCCGTCTTCGAGAGGCCCGTCGGCGCCGGGGCGACGGAGAACTCCGACATCCTCCTCGCCTACTTCACCTCCGGGACGACCGGAAGCCCCAAGATGGTGAAGCACGACCACACCTACCCCCTGGGCCACATCCTGACGGCGCAGTTCTGGCAGAACGTCGTCGAGGACGGCCTCCACTACACCGTCGCCGACACCGGCTGGGCGAAATGCGTCTGGGGGCAGATCTACGGCCAGTGGATCGCGGGCTCCGCGGTCTTCGCCTACGACTACGACCGGTTCGACGCCGGAAGTATGATGGAGATGGCGACGAAGTTCGGCGTCACCACCTTCTGCGCCCCGCCGACGATCTATCGGTTCATGATCAAGGGGGATATGACCAAGTACGACTTCTCTCGGCTCAAGTACGCCGTCACCGCCGGAGAGCCCCTCAACCCCACCGTCTACAACATGTTCTTCGAGGCGACGGGCCTTCGACTGATGGAGGGTTACGGCCAGACGGAGACGGTGGTGGCGGTAGCCAACTTCTCCTGGATGGACCCGAGGCCCGGCTCCATGGGAAAGCCGTCGCCCGGCTACGACGTCGTCCTGGTCGACAGAGACGACCGGATCTGCGACGTCGGCGACGAGGGGGAGATCGTCATCAGAACCGACGGGGGAAAGCCTCCAGGCCTCTTCATAGACTACCACCTCGACCCCGAGAGGATGAGAAATACGTGGCATGACGACTACTACCACACCGGGGACACCGCCTGGATGGACGAGGACGGATACCTCTGGTTCATCGGGAGGACCGACGACATGATCAAGAGCTCCGGCTACCGGGTTGGCCCCTTCGAGGTGGAGAACGCCCTCATCTCCCATCCGGCGGTGATGGAGTGCGCCGTCACGGGGGTCGCCGACCCCCTGAGGGGGCAGGTGGTGAAGGCGACGGTCGTCCTCACATCTGACAATAAGCCTTCCGACGACCTAAAGATCGAACTGCAGAACCACGTCAAGAAGGTGACAGCCCCCTACAAGTACCCGCGGATCATCGAGTTCGTCGATGCCCTCCCCAAGACCATCAGCGGCAAGATAAGGAGGGTCGAGATCAGGGAGAAGGACGAATCCGTCGGCGAATGACAGACCATAAGTATATATTTAGGATAGAATGAATTGGGTCTAAGGTGGAGAGATGGGATACTCGGTGAAGATCATATCGATGGAGGAGAGGGACTCCATGGCGGAGAGGTACGCGAGGGAGATCAGCCACGAGGTGAAGTCGGACGTCTACGGCTGCTGCATCAAGCTCCTCACCGGGTCGGCGGAGGTGAGAGATCGGTGGGAGGAGAACTTCTACTTCATCTCCTCGAGCATAAGGTCCCACGCCCGGCTCTACGTCGTCTGCGATCCGGATCTCGGTGCCGACGAGATCTTTTACGATCCCAGGTCCAAGACCGCCTTCCTCGTCAACGTCGGCTACTACGGATGGATAAAGTCCCTCGCCCTCAGCGCCGCAGGGGACGTCCTGGAGGACCAGCACGGAATCTACTCCGTTCACGGAGCCTGCCTCGACCTGCTGGGGCGGGGTATATGCCTCCTGGGAGGGTCGGGTGCAGGAAAGACGACCCACACCTACGGCCTCCTGAGAAGGCCCGAGACCCGGGTCGTCTCCGATGACTGGTTCTTCGCTCGGATCTACGGCGACGACGTCCTAGCCTACGGTTCGGAGAAGAACTTCTACATCAGGGCGGAGCTCTCGGAGATCTGGAAGGAGTTCTCGGGGCTCATCGATCGGGCCTCCTTCGACGACGAGGGTAGGGGGGTCGTCGACCTCCGCCTCGCCATCGGAAAAGGCCGGATCCTCCCCCTAACCACCCTCGCAGGGGTCGTCATCCTGAAGCGCGACCCCGAGGATGAGGCGATCAAAAGGAGGCTGGATCCGGAGGAGGCGCTGGCGATCCTGGAGGAGAACGGCTACTATAACCCCCACCTCCTGGTGAAGAGCGAGTACAAGCGGAGGCTTAGGTCCGGCTTCTTCGTATCCCTCTTCTCCCGGGCCCCCGTCTATCTAGTCAACACCGTCAGGACCCCCGAGGAGAGCCAGGGGACGATTCAAGAGGCGATCTCCGAAAGCCTCCGGCGGGGATAGGCGGATCGAAGGGTCCTCGTTCTAAGGTCTGACGTAAGCCCAGCCTTCGGTCTGCCTCTTCACCAGCTCACCGGTCCCGCTGGGGACGACCTCGACCTCTTCGATGAATTCATCCCTCTCCATCCTCATGGCTCTGAGGCTCCTCGCGCATACGACGAACTTCGTCCCCCTCGCGGCCAGCTCTCCTATCCTCTCGGCGAAGGGTCCGGCTCCGAGGAGCGCCCTCACCCCCTCGGAGTTGGCGACGACCTCCACCTCCGTCTCGTCCTCCCCCAGGTCAGAGATGAGGTTGGCCACGTTGTTCAGGGCGAGGTTTGCCCTATCGATCTCGGCGAGATGAATTACGGCTCGATATCTCTTCATGGAAGACTCCCCTTCGGTCTCTTTTGGACGGAATCCGATGCCAGTCTGTCAACGGCGATCGTTTCCACCGATAGGTTGATCTTCATATCTATTTAACCTGGTGACGATGGCCCGGAACTTAGCGGTGATATTCGACGTCGCCGGAACCATGCTGGAGATGTACCGGGTCGCCAAAGACATCTCAAGAGACCTCCTGATGGAGGGGATATTCACCATGGAGCTGGTCATGGAGAAGGGGGGCAGGGCCCTGGTGATACCTCACCTCGATCCGGAGGAGGTGATGAAGACGCCGGCAGAGACGACCCTCGCCGAATTCTTCCGGGGGAGGGAGAGGAACGTCACCATAAGCTGCTCCAGCACCCCGGTCTCTGATGATGAGGCGCGCAGCCTCTTGCTCAACTCCGAGGTGGAGGTGGCGAGCCTCCAGGAGACCCTGGCGGCGGTCTCTGCCCGCTGTCCGGGGTTCTACTACACCTCGGGGCTGATCGTCGATGTGGAGGCGGGTGGGGTGAGCCACTCCGTCAGCACAGGAGGGAGGCCCTTTCCCGAGGTGGAGGCGGTCCTGGAGGAGATGGAGGAGATGGGCGCCGATATCTACGTCGCCTCCGGAGACAGCAGACGGAGCCTCTCAAGCCTCACCGGATGGGGGGGCATAAGCGAGGAGCGGATATATCCGGCCTCACGGCCACGACGGAAGGAGGAGATCGTAACCGACCTCAAGAGAGATTACGGCATGGTCGTCATGGTGGGAGACGGCCTCAACGACCGGTACGCTCTGAAGGCCGCAGACCTGGGGGTCCTGACGGTCCAGCAGGATAGCCGCCCACCTAAGGAGCTACTGGAGGCGGCGGACGAGGTCATATACGACATAAGGGAGCTTCCGGATCTGGTGAGGGGCCGGATCCTGGACCATCGAAAAGATCTCCGATCGTAAATCTGCAAAAGCCAATTTGCGGTCGTCCACCGGCGATGATCTCAATTATTGATGAAATTGCCGTCCGATGCCCAGGAGACGCGCCTTACTGGATCAATTTTTAAGATAAACTATTTATACACGGATCCATATCACGATACGTAGCAGCCTTTTAGATACCTCAACATAGGGGGATGAGATATCAGATGGGCCGCTGAGATTGAGATAAGGAGCACGGAGCTAATGTTTGAAGATCTTTTGGAAATTTATAAAATGAAGGTTTCCGAGAGTGAGCGGGAACTCGAAGAGAACCAGGCTATGATCGGTCTCATCATGGCCGTTGAAAATATATCCAACATGCTGAGCATGAAGCAGCAAGACGTCGATCTTCTTGGAAGGCTCATCGACCAGGTAGACCACCTCTCAAAGGACGTTGCGGATCTCAAAAGCCAGATGAAGGCCAGACAGACGAGATCGTCCGCCGCCAGGATCCAGAAGGTCGGAGAGGGCAACGCCATGGAGAACCACACCTCCGCCCTGATCGATCTCTTGAAGGAGAGGCCCGGAAGATATACCACAAACGAGCTGGTGGACATGATGGGGCTGAACAAGACGACGGTGATAACCGTGATGAAGCGCGCCGCAGAGAAGGACCCGTCTCACGTCAAGCTGACCCAGGGCAAGAGGCGAAAGCTATACCTATCCTACATCCCGGAAGATCAGGATCAGGTCGATAAGAAGGAGACGGACTCCGAGGCCGAAGATTCTGACAGGATGCGCATCGAGCTGATGTCCATGACCTGAATCCCTCCGGTCCCCTCGTCATCGACCGTCCATCAGCCTTCCATCAGCTCGAACCGCTGATCCATCCTCGGATCCGGCATTTCGGCGGATGGCGCCGACCGTCCGTTCCATCTACGTCATTCCAGTCGCCTCTTTTAATGGCGATATCAGTCCGGGTCGCGTACCCAGATTACTGAATAGCGCTAACGGGTGACGTAATGGCTGTTTGGCGGAAAATACGTCCCTTGAATTCGATTCGAGTGGCGATTTTCAGTAGATCGAGTACGCGACCTCAGTCCGTTCCTCCATCATAATCCAGACGCAATCTTCTGGTCCAGCCCTGGACGATCGCTGGAGCTGCCGCGTGTTCGAGGATTTTCGTCGACGATGAACCCATCGGGTAAATTTAAAACCGAAGAGATCGTACCTCCTCCATCGCCAAGGAGGGGATGAAACGATGGACTCAAAAGCCTTTCTCATCGACCTCGACGGGGTCCTCTACGTGGACAGGACTCCGATCGAGGGGGCGAGGGAGACGGTGGCCATGCTGGAGGAGATGGGATACCGGTATCGGTTCGTCTCCAACACCACGTCGAAGTGCAGGAAGAGCCTCGCAAAGTTCCTCGACGAGATGGGGTTTTCAATACCAGAAGAGCGGATATTCACCCCGGCCATCGCCGCCGTCGAGAGGATCCGGTCCGAGAGGGATAACAGGTGCTTCCTCCTCACAAGGCCGGACGTCCGAAAGGACTTCGAGGAGGCGGGCGTTCCCGTCGCCGAGGATGAGGCGGACTTCGTAGTGGTGGGGGGCGCCGAGACCGACTTCACCTTCGACCGGCTGAACAGGGCCTTCCGGCTGGTGATGGACGGGGCGGAGATCGTCGCCCTGGAGAAGGACAGGTACTGGATGGGGGCCGACGGCCTCTGCCTCTCAGCAGGCCCCTTCGTTGCAGCCCTCGAGTACGCCACCGGGACCGTGGCCGAGGTGGTGGGAAAGCCCTCCCCAGACTTCTTCGAGATGGCCCTCGCCGATCTTCGGGCCCTGCCCGAGGAGACGGCGATGATCGGAGACGACATAAACACCGACGTTGGGGGGGCCCAGAACGCTGAGATGAAGGGGATCCTGGTAAAGACGGGAAAGTACAGGGAGGATCTGGTGGAGTACTCCAACGTCATCCCGGACCTCATCCTCGAATCGATCTCAGAGCTGAGTGAGCATCTTTGAAGAGATCGCCCAGATCCGGCCCGAAGAAGGATGAGAAGACCGTAGCTTGGCCCCTCCCCGGGGACCGGATTCGGCGGGTTCCTCCGCCGGGATCGCCCGGCTCATTCGGTGAGGACCGGGGAGACCGGCGCCACTGTGGCGTCGATATCCGCGCAACCTTCGGATCGGAGGTCGTCTCCATAGACGACGGCCTCGTCTCGGAGGTGGGAAGCTTCACGGAGGCAGATGTGGTACCATACTGGAACGAGACCTTCTACGTCATCGTCGAAGAGGACGGCGGCCAATTCGTCAAGTTCGCAGAGCTGGGGGAGGTGGAGGTCAGAGCGGGTGACCGGATCAGATCCGGCCAGAGGTTGGGCAGAGTGGGATCGGTCCTCGACCCCGAGAAGATAGACGACGGATCCCCTTCCTACATCAGGAGGCTGAAGGATGAAGGGCAGGTCTCCATGCTCCACCTGGAGATCTACCGTTCCCGCCCCGAGCCTTCGGATCTATACCGGGGCGGGAACTGGTTTGGGACCGGAAAGCCAAAAGGTCTCATCGACCCCACCAGCCGCCTCGACGCCCTCTCAATCCAGCAAGACGAGGCCGAATAGGGCGAAACCTTCCGAATAGGAGTCTAGGACGGAGAGACCGAGCCCCGCCACTTCGAGGGTCTTGAAGACGTCTATGCCGCAGGCCTCCATCGAGGGCCTCACCTTCTCTTTGTGCCTGCAGTTCCGGGCGTCGAGGGGGTCGGCCATCTCCTTCTCCTCGGGGATGCAGGTGGCGCAGAAGGTGCATGGGAGGGCGTTGAACCCGAAGGCCTTATAGTAGCCGGCGAGGAAAGCCCTCCTCTCCAGCTGGAATATCATCTCGTGAACCCTGTTGATCGACTCCCAGAGGTGGTGGTGGAGGTGTTGGGGCGCGACCTCGGGGTCTGGTGAGGCCTCGAACCTCGCGATGATCCCGACTCTGTACTCCGATAGGATCTTTCTCGTCTCCTCCGGCGTAGGCGAGTAGGGGGGACACCCCAGGTGCTTTCCGTACGCCTTGCACCCGTACCTGCACTTCAGCCTCACCCAGTCGGCGACGACCACGTCCCTCGCAGAGATGGGCGAAAGGTCGGGGTGGACCTCCTTGAGCATAGAGAGGAGGTCGTCAAGACCCGTTCTCTCAAGGGTCATTATAGCTATCTCTGAAGATATTCCGGTTTTATCGTATCTCTGATGCTTTTCGGCAGATCGTCGAGGTTCGTTCTGATCACCCTGCCGTAGTGCTGGGCGAGGATCCACGGATCATCTGAGTAGAAGGGGTACATGAAATCCGGAGATGTCTTCGGATAATTTAGCTGAGACGGGGGGCCGAAGGGCTCTGATCCCAGCCACGTGAGGCCGGAAAGGGCCGTTTCATTCGCACCCGCCTCCACCAGCTCCAGGGTGTCGTTTACCACCTCTCTGCCCCTGGGGACGCCACCCCAGCTCCAGAGGCCGCTACCGTCATCAGTTGTGGTGGGCTGGTATGGCAGGTTCTCAAGCCAAGCCATTCCGAAATCTCCGCCGACGCTCATGGGCTCTGCACCAGACGCAGCTGTTGCTCCGGCGAGAAGCGCCAGAATTGATAATATGACGACCGTTCTCATAAACAAACCCCACTTATACCCTTCAGTAGGGTTTTGTTATTCACCCCAATGATAAAAGTCTTTCCGGATCTTGCGGCTCTTCTGCCCTATCCGCTTCATCCTCGATCGCAAGGCCCTCACTCGATCTTCCTCGCCGCCACCTCGATCGCCCGGACGAGGCTCTCCCTCGGGATTATGGTGGCGACGGGTATCGATAGGAGCTTCTCCACCGTCGGGCTGACGATGGGAGCGCAGACGAGGGCCGCTGCCCCGTCCCTCTCGGCCCGGACGGCGGCGACGATCGCCTCCTCGATGTTCGTCGCCGAGTACTCCCGCAGTACCAGTAGCCTGTCGCCGATCTTCATCCTCTTCTCCTTGATCTCGTCGAGGACCGGCCTTGCGGCTATGACGGCGATGAACCCCGTCTCGCCCCCCTCTATATCCTTTATGGTCCTGACGATCTGCCGGAGGGTCGTTATATTCGGCTCCCGATGGCCGGACATGATCTTGTAAAGGGTGGACTGGGGCAAGGCTGAGACCTTGCTGAACTCCCTGGCGCTCATCCCCAGCTCCGATAGGACCTCCTTCAGGGATTCGCGGAGCTTCTCATCGGAGATGAAGGCCGCCCTCATCAACCTCTCGGCATATGTCATCTTATTGTAGAATATATTTTGAATATTAGTACTTTTGGGATTTTATATCGTCCCGGCCGGAAAATGCTTTATATTGACCGCCTCCCCTCTCAGGCAGGTGATGATATTTGAGGAGAGATTTTCTTATCGCAGCCCTGGCGGTCGGTCTTGTGGCGGTGATAGCCCTAGGCTGCCTCGGCACCGATGAGGATAAGAAGATAACGACCCTGCGGATCGGATACCAGCCCAGCACCCATCAGGTCGCAGAAATGGTGGCGATGGAGGAGGGCTGGTGGCTCGCGGACCTTGCGCCCTTCGGGATCGTGAAGGTGGAAGACTTCGAGTTCCCCTCGGGACCTCCTGAGATGCAGGCGATGCTCGGCGGAAACCTGGACATAGCCTACGTCGGAGCAGCTCCGCCCATCAGCGCCATAGCCCAGGGGCTCGACGCCAAGATCGTGGCGGCGGTCCAGATGAACGGCTCCGACCTGGTGGTCCGTCCTGAGGTGGATTACGAGGGGCCAAAGTCCCTGGTGGGGCTCGCCGTGGGGACGTTCCCGCCGGGATCGATCCAGGATACCGTCTTCAAGAAGTGGCTCCAGGATAACGGCATAGACCCCGCAGAGATCGACATAAAGTCGATGGGTCCCGGTGACGCGACGACAGCCATCTCAGCAAAGCGCCTCGACGCCGTCTTCCTCCCCCACCCAGCGCCGTCGATCATCGAGCTCGGCGGCAACGGCAGGACCGTCGTATCCTCCGGTGAGATGTGGCCGAACCACGCCTGCTGCTGCCTCGTCGTCAGCGGCAAGTTGATGAGAGAGGAGCCTGAGCTGGTGGAGCAGATCATCAAGACCCACATCAAGGCCACCGAATACATCAACGCGAACCCAGAGAGGGCGGCGGAGATCTACTCTGCCAAGACGAATCAGAACCTGGAGGTGGTCCGCCACTCCATCGAGAACTGGGACGGCGCCTGGATCAGCGATCCTCACGTCATCATCCCGTCGGTGGCCGAGTTTGCCAGGGTCAACTACGAGCTGGGATACACCGGAAGTAAGCTCCTGACCGAGGAGGACCTCTTCGATACATCGTTCTACGACAGGGTAAAGAGCTGAGATGAAGAGCTGAGATGAAGAGCTGAGACGAGGAGAGGGAAGGGTGACCAGAATAGGGAAGGGAGACGGAGAATAGGTGGAGAGGATCGGAGATGGCCCTGATCGATAAAGCGAGAGAGGAGCTAGCAGACCACGCCGTAGAGGCGCTATCGGTGGCGGGTCTGGTCGTCGTCTGGCAGCTTCTGGCCTTGGCCGTAGCAAACCCCCTGAAGCTTCCGAGCTTCCTCGAGGTTGCCGAAGCCCTCCTCCGCCAGTGGGAGACGATCCTCTGGGTGGACCTTCCGGTGAGCCTCATCCACTTCGCCATCGGCATGACGGCAGGGCTCCTTTTAGCCCTCCCTATAGGGATGGCGATGGGATGGTCCAGGATCGCGGACAGGATCTTCGACCCGATAGTGGAGCTGATAAGGCCGATCCCGCCCCTCGCCTGGATCCCCTTTGCCATCATCTGGTTCGGACTCACCCCCCAGGCGGCGGGGTTCATCGTCTTCGTAGGGGCGGTCTTCCCGATCCTGATCAACTCTTACGTCGGGTTTCGGTCCGTCCCCCGGGTCTACGTCGAGTCGGCGATGGTCCTGGGCGCCACCAGGAACCGCGACCTCCTCAGGTACGTCGCCTTCCCCTCGGCGCTGCCTTCGATAGCCGCCGGCATCAGGATCGCCATGGGGATCGCATGGATGTGCATCGTCGCCGCCGAGATGTTCGGGGCGTCGACGCGAAGCGGCCTGGGGTACCGGCTCTGGGAATACTACTCCCTCCACATGATGGAGATGGTATTCCTCTACATGATCGTCCTGGGCCTCCTGGGCCTTTTCATCGATCGGACCTTCCGCTACGTCGTCCAGGAGAAGCTGCTGCGCTGGCAGGAGGGGATACGGCAGAACTAGATGGGGCGGACCATCGCGGATCCCCCGACCCCAGAATACATTTTTCTATCAGCTCATAGTCCAGGGGAATCAAATGACGGAACGGAAGTGAGAACCTTTGTTGATATCGACGATACCCACCGTTGAGGGCAAACGCGTAGTAAAGTACTTCGGAACCTTAACTCCTCACTCAATGGGGAATATACCCAACCCAAGTTTTCCTTCTAGGTCTCGAACTTTCTTCGGAATCTCAGAGATTAAAGTCCGCTTTCCAATCTTAATGTGATACACTTTGCTGTACTGCAATAACAAATCTGTTGGAGAAATCTTCCTATTCAGCTTCGCGTTTTTAAGCATCGCTTCAAGCTTCCAGTAAGCGTAGAGGGAAAGGAAGGATATAAACACGTGACCGAACACACTTTCGTCATCCTGCAGGTATAGCCTATCCGCATCAAGAACATTCTTGTAAGCATCAAACAGCTTTTCTACTCGATCTCTTTTCTTATATAGTTCGTACATCTCCTGCACGGGCATATCTTTGCTGGACGTAACTATTCAGCCTCCTTTTCAGAATACCCGAAATAAGCGTGAAAAATGGATGACGATATATTCGTAGTCAATATCTAGATTTAACCGAAAAATTTATGATATATAAAAGCTTATTTTTTGGTGAA
>NZ_JARFPL010000093.1:0-670 GCF_029167205.1 Candidatus Methanocrinis alkalitolerans | reverse complement strand
AGGGTAGGGCTTCCCACTTCATCGCCAAGACTTGCATCACAGAAACGTGATGTAGAGGTTTTGACTCTATGGGCGCTACGGGCTGTTCCATCCCTGTGGAGAGAATGTTTACTGCTGCATTGTAGTCGCGGTTGGATGAGAAACCACAATATGGGCATTCGTGGACTCTATCTGACAGTTCCTTTCTCACAATGCTGCCGCAGAAGGAACACCTCTGCGAAGTGTTGCGTGGGTCTACCACTATCAGCTTTCGACCAGCACTTTGAGCCTTGTACGAAAGCATGGACATGAACCTTGACCAGGAGGCATCGTGGATGTTTCTATGAATGCCTTTATTGTTGCCCTTTTCCTTCAAGCCCATGACATCCAGATCCTCAGCACAGATGATATCATATCTGTTGACATACATCCTGGAGAGCTTATGGAGGAAATCGGACCTCTGGTTATTGATCCGTTCATGGGCCTTGTTCAGCTTATCCACGAGTTTTCGGCGGTTATTGGAGCCTTTTTGAGCTCTGGAAAGCTTTCTCTGGATATTCTTGACCTTTGTAGCAGCCTTCTCTGCGAACCTCGGATTCTCCACCGAATTTCCATCGCTATCCACGACAAAGGATGCCAAGCCAACATCCAGACCTACAACGTTACCTGTTTCAGATAATTGCTTTGGTTC
>NZ_JARFPL010000092.1:0-1019 GCF_029167205.1 Candidatus Methanocrinis alkalitolerans | reverse complement strand
GGGCTGCTCCCGCCGCCGGTGCCGCTGCTGCGGCGGGGGCGGCTGCTGCTTCAGGTTCCTTCTTCTTCAGCTTAAGTGACAGTTTCTTTGCCATTTCCTTCGACCTCCTACACCCTCAAACGCAGAGATACTATAAATTCTTACTCCAGTATGCCCTCGTCCTGCAGGTACTCGATAACCTGCATGAACTGGCCCTCGCTCATGTTCAGCTTCGCCTTGATGGCGTCGACGTCGATGTCGCCGCCGGTCTCCTCGATGAAGGCGATGACGGCGTCCTCGTACTCGGACGGGTCCTCGATCTTCCACCCCTCGGAGATCTTCTTGCCGTCGACCTTCCTCTCGACCCCGTCGACCACGGGGTGGTCGACCTTCAGGAGGAACGCCTTCAGAGCCGTCAGGTCTGCCGCGTCCTCTTCGGTCGCGATCTTGTCGAACATATCGGCGTCGATACCGTCCTTGACGCGCTCCTTGAGCTCTTTGGGCATCCAGACGATACGTCTCCAGCCGCCGTCGGCCTGGAGGAACTTGGGCGAGAAGTAGTAGAGAAGGCCCATCCCCAGGAAACCGACTACCTGCTTTCCGCCGCCGGCCTGGCCGGCCATGGTGGAGAAGGGTAGACCGTTGGGGGTCGGGTTACGGAAGTCACGGTCGACGATCCCGATGCCGTCAACCTCGGGCATGTAGAACCCGATCGTCTCGAAACAGCCGCAGGAGGTGTGGGGCGCGTCGAAGAAGGTGTATAGAGCCATCCTCGAATACTCGCCGCCGGACCTTGATTCAGCCATCTCGTTAACCGACGCGTACTCGCCCTTGATCTCGTCGATGACTCCCTCCTTTGGTATGGCGAACTGGGGGCCCTCGGGGTCGACCTTGGCGGCGGCTCGGCCGTCGAACCAGGTGATGGCACCGCAAAGTGATGGTCTGTCGGGGGTGACGGCGCAGGCGCTCGTCGGGGCGAAGGCCTGACAGAGGGTGCAGCCGTAGAAGACGTCCACCTCTTCGTCGTGGAGACCCTTGGC
>NZ_JARFPL010000091.1:0-1034 GCF_029167205.1 Candidatus Methanocrinis alkalitolerans | reverse complement strand
TGCATTCGTTGGCCGCGGCTTCAAGGTAGTTGTCCAGGATCGATTCGAAGGTCGTGAGCTTCAGCCGTTTGAGGTTATGATGAAGCCTTTCGTACTCGATATGGCTCATCTTTTATCCCCCTCAACGAAGGCGTCGTAAACGGCTAACGATCTATGCTCCACGTCTGGATCGTCGAATTTGAGGACGCAAGACGCCCTTGCCCCTTGGGTCGAGTTCTGCTTCAATATCTCGGATAGAAGTCCCTCGAAATGGTCTTTCTTTCGCGATACTCTACCCCGACCCGGAAGGATCTCGTGGGTGCAGACCTTCTCAGACCCCACGACTACGGAAAAGGACGTATCAGATATCTGGAGAACAGAGGTCCTTCCCGCAAACCGATAAGGGATCGAGTAGCGGTTGCCGAGATACGAGACGTAAGAGTCCCTCGATACCTTTCTCGTCTCCTCCCTGACGTTGTGGTAAGGAAGGACCTGATCGATATGTTGGAGGTGAACCAACTCCTCCTCGAACCGATCTCGGGGTATCTCGTGGGTTGTTCCGTGGACCGCCGAGTTCACCCGAGATAGCCAACCTTGGAGCTGGGAGTTGAGATCAGAAAATGAGCTGAACTTGCCGCCCATGAAAAAATCTCTCTTCACGAACCCCACCGTGTTCTCGATCTTGCCTTTCGTCTGGGGCCGATAAGGACGGCAGAGGCAGGGTACGAAACCGTAGTGGGTGAAGAAATCCTTAAACTTCGAATTCCAGTCCGAGTCTGAGGATTTGGGTGCTCGTTTCAGGACGATCTGCTTCATGTTGTCGTAGAGGATCTCATGTGGGCGGCCCCCGAAATACTGGAACGCATGGAGATGGCACTCGATCAGGGTATGAACGTCGATTCGAAGGGTGAACTCGGCATATCTCATCGGTAGTGAACCAGCAGTGAGTTGATGTTATTTATACTATTACGTTCTATCTCATTGTGGGTGTAGCAAGATGGGTCGAAGAGGTCCAAAACCTGGATTCAATGATGTTGCATGTTCTAACGAGGATT
>NZ_JARFPL010000090.1:0-1104 GCF_029167205.1 Candidatus Methanocrinis alkalitolerans | reverse complement strand
TCACACACAGGGTATTCATCGCGTCGTTTTTCATGGCATAGGGTATATTGAAATATAATTTAATAATGAAAAGAATAACTCTTTACATAGAAAACTATCAAAATACCCTTAACCGATGACAAATGAACATGCCTCTCCCTCACGCAAGTATCTTCTCTCTCGAACCCCACACCGTCTATTATGCCCAGAGCAGACCATCTCACAACATAAAGTCAGCGCTGCCTCTAAAATTTTTGCCCGCCATTTGCCAAAAGGCCGTTTCGGAGAGGACTTCTCCTCTGCTCCTCATCTCGCCTAGCGGGCTTGCTTCGACACCCGATCGGTTTGAAATATCCGACTGCTTTAGGACTTACGCGGTTGGATTGCCTAACGTGGAACATCTTGAGCAAATGTCTCATTATAGGGCCTAAAAACTCGATTTATCCAACTTGAAGGGCACAATCTAAAAATCGAGTGATATACGGTTGTTGAGAACAAAACAATCTCTCATTTTCCCCTTTTCCTTTAACTTGTTCACGAATATTGGGTGAATTCAAATTTATTATTCTACAAAGTTTTTTAAGTGGATATATTATTTATAATATTAAATTGAAATCCGATAGCTAAGGCCAATCAATTATGTATAATGCTATTTATATTAAAATTTCGTTACCCCGGATCCAGGAAAGGAATGAACATGAAGAACGCTTCTAGTAACGTTTTTTCAGGTTTTCCGAACATCCCCGCCCTTTTCAGAGCAGAAAGCCTCATTTGATCTTCAATTCCTCCGGTCTTTAGCTGCCTCTTCCTGTGTGTCTTGAGGCTTGTAGAATAATAATTTTCTATGGCGTTGTTTGTAGCTGGGGCACCATCCACAAAGTAAAACGCTGTAAGATTCGGCCATAGCTCTTCGATTTTCATCAATCTTTTTCTCACAGCTATCTCGAACGAGTCTATTCTGCTCATTAGGATATTAAAATTATTTTTAGAATCATGATACCGGCATTCCGCAGTAAGGCTATGCAAAATTAAGAATTTATTGCTTGCCAAAATGTGCATAAATTCAAACGTTTAACTTAAATTTTGTTTAAAATAATTTTACTAGAATTTGTCAACACGATATTA
>NZ_JARFPL010000008.1:0-77137 GCF_029167205.1 Candidatus Methanocrinis alkalitolerans | reverse complement strand
GAACTCAAGATTCGCAGTTCCTTCACCGATACGGCTTAACAGTCGAGAAAGGCTCTGGGATGATAAAGGAAGATCCGGATGGTCTTCAGATAAGATCGTACCTTCATACCAGCTCTGAATATGAGTTAGTGCTCGTGGACGCGTGGCGAAGTTCATTGCCAAAGTCAAAATCGGCCAGACTTCTTTGCCAGGCAAGACACCAGAGAGGACCTCTTCCAGCTCAAGGTCTTCCGCGATCTTTTTTAGCGGGACAAATTCGCCATGCGACAGCACCTTCTTCGGCATTTGGTCCACGGAGCGGACCTTGACCGGAACCCCGTTGACGTTCTTTCCAAGGTACTTGCTCTTCTGGCGAATCTTCTTCTTTTCTTTATCGTAATACGGGGTTATCTCATAGAGATATTCCTGGCCATTTATCTTTTTGACGCGAGTGAACGATTTCATATGCATATTTAGGCACATAATACTATTTAAAGATTGAGGTAGATGGTATCGAAAATCATCTTGATATGCCTAAATCATGGGGAACTTAGGTTCCAGGATAACCCTTAAATTCTTTGAATCAGGTTAAAGGGCCTTCGATGATCCCCCCTCCGGCAGGTCCCAGGGTCGCCGGAGTGGTGGAGAGATCGGGAGGCTGTCTCCATGTCCGAAGAGGAGAAGAAGGAAGAGCTCATCCGGGAAGAGGACGAATACGGCAACATCCTCGTCTATCCCGCCTGGTCGAAGAAGAACGCCCCCAAGGACGGCAAGGACAAATGGGACGTCCCTATCTACATCTGATCTGATGGCGGGGCGGGCTTGCAGCTTTTGCCGCTCTTTCTGCTTCCCGCCGCCCCTGCCGCCCCCCGTTGTTCCTCAGACCTTCGAGATACTGCGCCCTTCGATCATCTCCCCTCGCCCCGCCCCGCCAGCCCCGCCCCTCGATTCCGGGCGGGGGCGGTGATGGGCGACGATCAGGCTAGATCGACGGAAAAAGTTGGGCTGTGGTGCCGAGTCGATGGTACGTCGACGAGCGGGCGTCTCCTGCCTGCCGGCCCCGGCGCGCAACCCCGGCGAAAGGCGAACGGAAAGGCGGTTGGAGGGAGCGGGATGAGGATGGGGCAATGGGTATGAGAAGGGGAAGCGAATAGGGGTAAATATTAAGTATCGACAAAAAAGACTTTCTCGATTATGAACGAGGACCAGACGCCCTTCGGAGAAGAGAGCATCTTCTATGAGTACGCGGCGCCCCCTCAGCTGGCCCCTGAAGAGATCGATCCGGCCTCAAACCTGACCGACGGCGCCGCTGGCCTCCCGGAGGGGGGCGTCCCGGACCTCCCTTCCCCCCTCGTCGGATACGAGTCCCCCCCGGTTCTGGAGACTTTAGCAGATCAGATGAACATCGCCTTCGGGATCGACGTCGCCTCAATTGTGGGCATGCTGCTGAAAATAATTTTGATCATCGCCGCCACATACCTCGCCGCCAAGATGGTGAACCGTGCCCTCAAGATCAAGCTCCCCGAGATGATGGGGGGCAGGAAGACGGGGATAGACGCCGAGACGGAACAGACTTTCAGGCTCCTCGTCAGCAGGCTCCTCGTGGCGGCGATATACGCCATCGGCTTCCTCCTGGTGGTATTCCAGATACCGGGGCTGAGCAACATCGCCGTCACCCTCCTCGCCGGCGCCGGCGTCGCGGCCATCGCCGTAAGCTTCGCCGCCCAAGACTCCATCTCGAACGTCATATCGGGGATATTCCTAGCCGTCTTCCACCCCTTCCGCGTCGGGGACAGAATAGACTTCAACGGCGATTACGGCCATGTCGAAGACCTGACCCTGAGACATACTACGATCCTGACCTGGGACGGGAGGAGGGTCTTCGTCCCCAACAGCATCATGAGCAACCAGGCGATAGTGAACTGGACCATAACCGATCCCATCATAACCTGGACCGTCGACGTAGGGATCGCTTATGACGCCGATATCGACAAGGCCCGGGATATAATGCTGGAGGTCGCCAAGAGGCACCCCCTCGTCCTGAAGAACCGCGACATAGAAGTGAGGGTGACGGAGCTGGGAGACTTTGCGGTGAATATGCGGCTTTTGTACGAGATCCCCAACAGGGGCATCGCCTTCGCGACCCACTGCGAGATCCGCGAGGCCGTAAAGAAGAGGTTCGATAAGGAGGGCATCGAGATACCCTTCCCGTACAGAAACCTCATAATCCAGACCCCCGAAGGCTCGAAGCTCTGCCCCTCCTCCGGCGAGGCGGCAGATGTCGGCTCTTCCGGCGCATCCGGCGGCGAGCCCGGGACTTCGGGCGGCGGGCCTCCATCCGGCGACCGGTTGTGACCCGCCCCCTCCGATTCATGGAATTTTGATCTCCGGCGATCTATATTGTGACCCCGGCGTTGTGACCCCGGCGATTGGGCGAAAGATCCCGGCCCGGATCTGGGCGAGGGCTGGCCAGGCCATCCGCCTCTATGAAGGCTGCAGATCGTTTTCTTAGTACCGGCGCCTACAAAAACCCTTAACTCGGATCAGGATCATCGAAGAACAGCGCTGAACGATGACCCCACCTGAGGGCGGATCGGGGTTCCATCGATCGACCTGCTCATCGGCGGGGACGGTCTACAGATACGGCGTAGAGAAGATATATATATAGATGACAAAGGCCCATTATAATAAATTCGATATAGCTTGTTTAGGTTGGTGGAGAGTCATGAGATACCTTAGGGTTGGAGGACTGCTTTGCCTGCTCCTGGTCGCCATGGCGGCAGTTCTGCCGATGGGGGCGTTGGCACAAGATGAAGCTGAAGCAGGTGAAGCTCCAGAAGAACCGGTCCTGCCGGGGGACGGATCATCGAATGATGAAGGCGCTGAAGCGATGGCGGATGAAGATGCCTCCGTTGATGAGCAGCAGATGCCTCCAGAGGATGCTGATGAGCAGCAGATGCCTCCAGAGGATGTCGATGGGACAGAAGCAACTTCTGAGGATGCTGATGAGCAGCAGACACCCCCAGAGGATGTCGATGAGCAGCTTATGGATGACGCGCCCCTCGACGCCCCCATGGACAACTCGCTCCTTCCAGAGACCCCGATGGGAACGTCCGACTCTGAAGAATCGGATCCCGCATCTGAGGGGAACGACGCGGTGGACGAAGCCGATGAAAACGGCAACGACGCCTCTGAAGATGATCCTCTGGTGGAGGCCCTCCCCGAGGACGAGGAGCCTGAAGTCGCCCTGTCCAACACCGACCGGATATGGCGGGCGGGGATAAACCCGGACGAGTACACCTGGAACCCCCAGACCTTCTCTGGGTTCTTCTACGACCTCGACGACGACGTGGGGACCGAGACGCTGACGGTCAACCTGCGCAGATCCGGCGACAATTACGACAGGACGATCCGAGAAGAAGATCTGAAGTACGAGACGAAAGCCGCCCCGATATCCTTCGAGTTCGACAGGTGGGGAGAATACCAGGTCATCGGCTTCATGGCTCAGAAGTACTTCGCCGGATACATCGGGACAGATCGCGATGTCGTCGACAGAGATATCAGCCTCCTGGATGAGGAAGAGCTGCGACAGGTTCTCATCGACGACGACAGCGACTACACCGTAGACACCGGCTCGGTTCTCCCTCTGAACGAGGGCTACGAGATCCAGATCAGGGAGATAGACCTGGACGGGAATAAAGTCTGGCTCTCCCTGGCCAAGGACGGCCAAGATGTGGACAGCAAAGTCGTTGACCCGACGAGCCTCAGAACCTCGACCTACAAGTACGAGATAGACCTGGCAGGCAAGAAGCTTCCCCTGATCATGGTCCACGTAGCGAGCATCTTCAGAGGGGCCGAGACGAGCCTTGTGACCATCGACGGCATCTTCCAGATCTCCGACGGGTACACCACCGTCGCCACCGGCGATGCTCACGGGAGCATGGAGGTCGACTCGATATTCGGCGACACCATAAGGATGATCAACGACAGATCCATCTCCCTCAGGGCGGGCAGGACCGTCTCTGTGATGGGAGACGTCAGCTTCCTGGTCGCCGACGCCGACGAGCTCCGGTTCGCCCCGACGGTGAAGAGGACGGGGAGCTACGAGATACGAGGCACGATCGTAGACCCGGCGGTGGGCGAGTTCACCTGGAACCCCTACAACTTCGAGGGTTTCTATTACGACATCGACGACGACCTGGGAACCGAGACCATGACGGTCAGGTTCGATGGAGACAGGATAGGCGAAGGGGACATCAGGTACAGGACGGTGCCCCAGTCTGTCCAGTTCGATTACGAACCCTGGGGCAGCTACAACGTCATCGGCTTTTTGGCGGAGAAGTATTTCGCCGGATACAACGACAATACCACCTTCACCGACAGGTTCAGCTTCATAAACGAGGAGCAGCTGAGGAAAGTCCTGATAGACGACGACGAGTCCTATACCGTCCGGGGCGGAGCCACCTTCCCCTTGAAGGAGGGGTACGAGCTCCAGATAAGGGAGGTGGACCTCGACGGGAACAAGGTCTTCCTCTCCATAACCAAGGACGGAGATGAGGTCGACAGCAGGGTCGTCGACCCCGGGAGGGACGTGCGAACCTCCACCCTAACCTACGAGGAGAGGATCGGTGGCGAGAGGGTCCCGATCATTGCGATCAACGTCGTGAGCGTCTTCCGCGGCAGAGAGGAGGACCTGGCCACCATCGAGGGGATCTTCCAGATATCCGACAGGCCCCGATCCGTCGAGGAGGGCGAGACCTACGGGAGGATGGAGATCGACGGCGTATCCGACGCCGGAATAGAGATGTCCAACGACGGCTCCTTCAGCCTGGGCAGGGGGAGGACGATCTCCATCATGGAGAATATGAAGTTCAAGGTCTCCGACAGCGATAAAAGGCTCGTGGTGCCCATCGTCGAGGTGAGGATGGAGGTCAAGCCCATGAGGATCGAGATCCCTGAAGCGATCGTAGGTACGCCAGCCGAGTTGAAGGTGACCTCTAACGGCAGCCCCGTCATCGGCGCCCTCATCGCCATCAACGGAGATGAGGTCGGCACCACCGACTCCGACGGTATATACCTCTATTCGCCGAGGGCTGCCGGCAGATTCGACGTCGAGGCAAAGAAGGACGATCACACCGAAGTGATGGGGGTCCTGGTCGTCAGCGAGATCCTGGAAGAGAGGGTCCTCGCCGTAACGGCGCCTCAGGAGGTGATGAAGGCAGAGAGCTTCGTCATCAAGGCCACTATAGGCGTCGACATGCGGCCGGTGGAGGCGGCGGATATATCCTTCGACGGCGTCAGTATCGGCGCCACCGACTCCGTGGGCACCGTCTCGTACGCCTCGGATTCTGTAGGGGTCCACACCATCACCGCATCCAAGGTGGGTTATGAGAACGGTTCCAGGAGGATCTTGGTGGTGACCCCCGTCAGGATAACCGGGATCGAGATGGACGAGACCGTCAGGGCAGGAAAGGCCGCCAAGATCACCGCCATCGCCGAGAATTGGGGGTCGGTCAGCGACAACACCACGGTGGAGCTTAAGGTCAACGGCGTCCCAGTGGAGTCGAAAGACCTCACCGTCGGAGCCGGCGAGACCGGATCCCTCGCCTTCGAGTACACGCCGGAGGAACCCGGCCTTTACACCGTGGAGGTGGGAGGTATCCAGAGAACCTTGACGGTAGAGGAGAAGAGCAGCACAGGAATGGTGGCAGCCATTCTGATCCTCCTCTTCGCCATCGGCGGCGGAGCCTACCTCTATTCGACCGGAAGGCTGAACGAGATTCTGGGGCGGATCAAGAATCGATGATCCTGCCCTATAACCATCTTTTTTTCGTCTCCATCAAGAAGATAGTCGATCCACCCCCCCTCGATCCGTCTCGACGATCGAGATGCGATGATCGAGATGCGATGATCGAGATGCGATGATCGAGATGCGATGATCGAGATGCGATGATCGAGATGTGATGATCGAGATGCGATGATCGAGATGCGATGATCGAGATGCGATGATCGAGATGCGATGATCGAGATGCGATGATCGAGATGCGATGATCGAGATGCGATGATCGAGATGCGATGATCGGCATATCTCGGGGAATGATTGATATACCCTGACGGATTCTCTCACGACAGCGTGTAGCATATCGGTTTCCGCCGACAAAAATTCAGGATCGTATTCCCATGAACTTCTGGCAACCCAAGATCGAGACGATGAAACGATCAGATCTTCAGGATCTGCAGCAAAGGCGACTGAAGGACTCGGTGAAGAGGGCCTACGATAACGTGCCCTTCTACCACCAGAAGATGAAGGCCCTGGGGATAACTCCCTCGGAGGTGACCTCCCTTGCAGACGCGAGGTCCCTTCCCGAGACGAGGAAGGGGGACCTGCGGGATAACTACCCCTTCGGCCTATTTGCCGTCCCGAAGAGCGAGGTGGTGCGCGTCCACGCCTCCTCCGGGACGACCGGCAAGCCGACGGTAGTCGGCTACACCGCCAAAGACATCGAGACCTGGTCGGATATGGTGGCAAGAGACCTGGTGATGGTCGGCTGCAGAAGAGAGGACGTATTCCAGAACGCCGTAAACTACGGCTTCTTCACCGGTGGCCTCGGGATCCACTACGGGATCGAGCGGATGGGCGCCATGGCGGTCCCCAGCGGCACCGGGGACACAAAACGGCAGATAGAGATCATGATCGACTTCGCCGTCACCGCCCTCCACTGCACCCCCTCTTACGCCCTCTATCTCGCCGAGACGGTGACGGAGATGGGGGTGGCCGGCGATCTCTCCTTGAAGGTAGGCTGTTTCGGCGCCGAGCCCTGGTCCGACAGAGCGCGTTTGGAGCTTGAGGAGATGCTGGGAATCAAGGCCTACGACTCCTATGGCCTATCGGAGATGTTCGGTCCGGGGGTGGCCTTCGAGTGCCAGGAGCAAGACGGCCTTCACATCTGGGAGGACCACTTTCTGGTGGAGATCCTCGACCCCGATGGTGAGGCCTGCGCCCCCGGTGAGCGCGGCGAGCTCGTCCTTACATCCCTCACCAAGGAGGCGATGCCCCTCATCAGGTACCATACGGGAGACGTCACCTACATGATGGAGGACCAATGCCCCTGTGGAAGGACGTCCGTCAGGCTCCACCGGTTCCTGGGGAGGGCCGACGACATGCTCGTCGTCCGAGGGATCAACGTCTTCCCGTCCCAGATTGAGGACGTCCTCCTCAAGATCCCCGAGATCGGGGACTACTTCCAGGTGGTAGTAGACAGGAAGAGGCACGCCCTCGACGAGATCTCCATCAAGGTGGAGGTGAGCGACATGGCCTTCACCGGGGAGCTCGCTGACCTTGCGAAGCTTCAGAGGAAGGTGGAAGGGGAGCTTAAGTCGGTGATGAAGATCAGGTCGAAGGTAGAGCTGGTGGAGAAGGGGAGCCTCCCCCGGACCCAGGGGAAGTCGAAGAAGATCGTGGACCTCCGGGAGATCTAGCGGTTCAGCAGAGCCGGGGGAGGAGCTGGACGGCGGTGGAAGATGCGGCCATCTCCCCCCCAATAACCCCATTTTACGGACCGCCACCGCCCGCCATCTCCTCCGTCCTCTCCTTCACCCTCTCAGCGAGCCTCTCAAGGATCCCCTTCATCCTCTCGGAGTTGTCGCAGTGGGAGCCGGTCTTGGGGCTGCAGACCGCCAGGGCGTCCATCACCCGGTCAGCGAGACGGAACTCCTCAGTATCCTCCAGGTCCATCAGGAGCTGCGACATCCGCCGGTTGAACTCCCGGCACTTTTCCGCGTCGCAGATGGCGTCGCCGTGGAGCCGCCGGAGCGCCTCGACCTCTTTGAGGAGGCCGTTGCCCCCGACCGTCTTTAAGGCCCCGTCGCCGTCCATCGAGTTCTCCAGGGATGGTTCAGCGGTATCCAAGAGACCTCGCCCTCTCGTAGGCCTCCTTGGCGGGATCCGCCTCCCCCAGCATCTGGTGGGCCCAGCTCTTGCTGTTCCAGGCGGCGGCGTATCCGGGCTCGATGGCGAGGGCCCTATCGAAGGACTCGAGAGCCTCGTGGTATAGACCGAGCCGGTTCAGGATCACCCCCTTTCTGTTCCAGGCCTCGGCGAAGGAGGGCTCGATCCTCACCGCCTCCTCGTAGCAGCCGAGAGCCTCTTCGAACCGGAGGAGCATCTGGAGGGCGTTTCCCTTATGGTACCAGCTCTCCGCTGAGGTGGGGTCGATAGATAGGGCCCTCTCGTAGCTCCGGACGGCCTTATCGTAGCTTCCGGTCATCATGAGGGCGTCCCCCTTCCCGTCCCAGGCTTCGGCGAAGTCCGGCTCCATCTCCAGGGCCCGGTCGTAGGAGGCGAGGGCCTCGGCGTAACGACCCTCATCTGCGAGGGCGTCTCCCCGACGGAGCCAGTCCTCGGCGGCATAAGCATCCACCGATATCTCTTCTGACCCCTGGATATCTTCGATAGACTCACCATCTCCCTCATCTCCCTCATCTCCGCCGGGTCCTTCCGGGGCCGCCTCCCCCTCCTCGAAGTCTACGATGGCGTCTCCGAAGGCGGGGGCTCGGGCGAACTCTTCTACCTCATCCACCTCCGTCTCATCCACCTCCGTCTCATCCACCTCCGTCTCATCCACCTCCGTCTCATCCACCTCCGTCTCCTCCGGATGAGCGCTACCGAGGGATAAGCCCAGGTCGGCCAGGCTCTGGCCTGACCAGCTCCCAGGGTCCTGGGGAGCCGGTCCCTCGGCTACTATATCCTCTAAGGGCTCCTCCCCGGAGAGGAGGTCGTCGGAGCCGGAGGCGAGGTCCCCAGCCACCTCCTCAGCTTCCGCATCGACCTCTTCCTCCTGGAGAGGCCCCTCCGTCTCATCCTCCGCCTCATCCTCCCTCTCGGGCCCCGAAGGGGAGGGGTCGACGCTGGATATGCCGGGGACGGCGTAGGTGGGGGCCGAACCGTCATAGTCGCCGAAGAAGTTTCCGTCCCAGATGTTCTTTCCCAGGTCGAAGGCGTTGTAGTTGTCGTTCGCCTCCAGGACGTTCCTCTCGATCCTGTTCTCGTCTGACCCGGTGTTGATCCAGATACCGTACTTGTTATTCCAGACGACGTTCTCCTCGATCGCCGTCCCCGTGGAGCCGTCGAGGTATATCCCGTACCACCTGTTGTCGGTGACCAGGTTTTTCCTGATCAGGTTATCTTTCGACCTCACCTCGATGCCGGACCAGCCGAAGCCCCCATTCTCCAGGATGAGACCCTCGACCTCGACGCCGTCGGCGAGGATGGTGAGGGCGCTTCCCCGCCCTCCGCCGTCGACGATCGGCCTCCTTGTGCCGTCTCCGGCGGCCCGAAGGGTGATGGTGGTCTTCACCACCAGGTTCTCGCTATATGTGCCGGCCTCCACCTCCACCACGTCGCCGGGGCTCGCGGCGTCGATGGCCCCCTGAATCGTGGCGTGATCGGCCCCGGTGGAGCCCACGGTGATGGTGGCCGCCTCCGCTCCCGACAGTAAGAGGGCCATAACCGAAAAGAAGACGATGGTCTTAGAGCTCATCAAGCCTCCCGCCTGATGCCATCTCTACCCCAAGCTAAGAAAATCTTTTGGTGATCTGGCCAAGGACACCCTGCCCCCATAGAACCCTGGACCCGCCTTCCTCTTCTGCCTCTCCATACTTCCCCAATGCCTCAGCCCTCACGAATCAGACCGCGCCTGGAGACGAGGAGCCAACCTTTTATAACCGGCGCTCCCCGGAGAGGTCCATGGTGAGAAGCTCAAACCCCATTCCTTTGAGGAGAGGCGATGGCGATGGCGTTGGCCGCCGCCCCCAAAGCCACAGCCTTCTCGTGATCGCCTTATTGATCTCCGCCTCCCTCTTTTTGGTGGGAGCTTCTGTCGGCGCCACCCTTACCGTTGGACCCGACGAAAGGATCCAGGCTGCCATCGACGGTGCAGGTGAGGGGGACGTGGTGCTGGTGGAGGCGGGGGTCTACCGGGAGAGGCTGGTGGTGGATAAGGGGATCGCCCTCCAGGGGGTCGCAAGCCCCTCCATCACCGCCGGTGGGAGTGGGTCTGCTGTAACCCTCCAGGCGGAGGGGGCTTCCATCGTCGGCTTTGAGATCTTTGGCTCCGGCTCCGAAGAGACGGACGCCGGGGTGAAGGTCCTTGCCAAAGGGTGCACCGTCGAGGAGAACCTCGTCGTCGAAAACGGCATCGGAATCCTCCTCCAGGCCGCTGGTGGGGCCACCATCAGCAACAACTCCGTTGAGAAGAACGGGGTCGGGATATCCCTTATGGCCTCCTGGGAGAACGATATATCCTACAACAGGATCTCCGAGAACGGCGAAGGGATCCGCATCGCCAAAAGCGACGCCTCCGAGAGCATAACGGCGTCTGACGGCGGAGGGGTATCGATAAAGTACAGGCCGAAGTCCGAAGCCCCCGTCCTCTCGGTCAGCGAGATCGGCTTTGCCGCAGGCCGAAAGGAGAACCGGGTATTCGGAAACGAGCTTCTCAACAACGGCGTGAACGCCCGCGACGACGGCGAGAACCTCTGGCACCTCGGGAATATCGGTAACCATCACTCCGACTTCGACTCCATCGAGGAGGGGTGCAGGGATAGGGACCGGGACGGGATCTGCGACTCGCCCCTGAAGATCCCTGGGGGCTACAGCGCCGACGGATACCCCGTCGCCACCGAGGATGCGGTCCTGCGGTACAGGGCCGTATCCGGCGACTTCGAGCTCGTCTTATATCGATCGACCTTCTCCCCCGGCCAGAAGATCCCCCTCGGCTTCAAGGCCCCCGGGAGCTTCTCTGGCCGGGCGGTCCTCATCCTCCCCGCCCCGGGTCCCGGCGAGGGGGAGGACGGGACCGGTGCGGCGGCGGGTCCGGCGGATGCGGCCGTATCAAGCCAGATCCTGGAGGGCGAGAAGGGCACCGTCGCCTTCACCGCCCCGGAAGAAGAGGGGTCATACGCCTTTCTGATGCTCGACGGCTCGGGGATTGAGATCGTCGCCCTCCCCTTCAAGGTGGCGACCCCCGCCCTGGAAGCCTCGACCTCCTCCGCCGGCACCTGCGACGGCGTCATCGTCAACTTCAGCGGCGCCCCCGGCTTTGAGGGGGACTGGATCGGACTCTTCGCCGCCGGATCAGGGGACGATGCCCCTATCTCCCGACAGCACCTCGACGGAGAGAGCGCAGGGACCCGATCCTTCGCCATGCCTTCGTCGGCGGGGATCTACGACCTGCGGCTCTTCGAGGACGGCGGCCAAAAGAGCCTGGCGAAGAGCGGGGCCGTGGAGGTGAAGCCCTCCGCCGGGGTGAGGATCAGGGCCTCGCCGGCGGCCGCCCGCCCCGGCGAGCCGATCACCGTCTCCTTCTGGGGGGCGAAGCCCGCCTCGTCTATAGGGATGTACGAGATGACGAGCCCCGACAAGTTCATGCTCGCCATGCAGTGGACGAGCGGCAGGTCCTGCGGCACCATGACCTTCAGAGCGCCTTCGGCTCCGGGGAGATACGACTTCCGGCTCTTCGAGGACAACGTCCACCGAAAGCACATGGGGGCGAGCAACGTCGTTGTGGTGAAGTGAGGAGAAAGAGGGGGCCGGCTTGATGATTATGGGCCCATCGGCCCATTCATCTACATTTCATATTCAGGACCTGAAGGTGAAGGAGCCGGATTTGAGACGGATCAACCTTCTGAGAGCAGAAACAAGATCGTATTCGTCGGAATTTAAATCCAGATTAAAATTGAATTTGGTAGCGGGGAGTAGATTTGAACTACTGATCTACGGGTTATGAGCCCGTCGGGATTTCCTGACTACCCCACCCCGCTTCGTCCGGTTTGGGCGCGACAGACTCCAAACCCGCTCCCATCATATAAAGCTTGTGCATCGCCTTCGTCCTTCGACCGGGTCGAAAGGCTGGCGCGTTTTTGGGCTATAGTCCCCGATACCTCTCCGCCTTCCGGATCCGCGGTGGCCGCGCGGGGGGGGGGTCAGAGGAGGCCCCCGCAGCTATCGTCGGCGCCTCCGGCCGCCCTTGGGAGAAGAGGAGGGATCTATACATCACATCAGGATCTTCATCGCCTCTTCGACGGATTTGTCATGGTGGACTATGGATGCGACGGCCCTGGTCATCTTCGTCGGGTTCTCGTGCTGGAAGACGTTCCTTCCGATGGCGACCCCCTTTCCTCCGGCATCTATGGCGCCGCGGATCATCTCGAGGAACTCCTGGTCCGTCTCGGCCTTGGGGCCGCCCGCGATCACCACGGGGACGGGGCAGCCGGCGACGACCTCCCGGAAGGAGTCGGGGTCGCCTGTGTAGTTCGTCTTGACGATGTCCGCTCCCAGCTCTGCTCCGGCCCGGGCGGCCAGGGCGACGACGTCGACGCCGTTGGGATCGTTGATCTTGTCGCCCCTCGGGTACATCATGGCGATGAGGGGCATCCCCCAGAAGTCGCACCTCTCGGCGACGCCGCCGAGCTTTCGCAGCTGGTCCGCCTCAGTCCCGGACCCGATGTTGATGTGGACGGAGACGGCGTCGGCCCCCATCTTCAGCGCCTCTTCCACCATGCAGACCTGGACCTTGTTGTTGGGGTCTGGGCCCAGGGCGGTGCTGGCGGACATATGGACTATGAGGCCGATGTCGCTGCCGTACCCCCGGTGGCCGTGCTTCACCATCCCCTTCTGCTGGAGGACGGCGTTGGCGCCACCTTCTGCCACCCTGTCTACCATCTCCGATAGGTTGACGAGCCCCTTGACGGGGCCGACAGATATCCCATGGTCCATGGGGATGATGACGGTGTTTCCGCTGTTCCGGTCTATGATCCTCTCCATCCGCACCCTTTTGCCGATCTCGCTCAATTCCAGTTCTCCTTCATGTTAACGTGGGCCATGATAACATGTGTCATATATAAAGCTGACGCCGCGATATTTATAGCTTGGCGGCAGATAACCTCCGGAGCTGATACCTTGGACGAGGAGTTCGGGAGGATAAAAAAGAGCGAGACGACGGAGCTGGTCATCAGAAAGACCGAGTTTAAAGGCTCTGCCGGAATCGACATCAGGGAGTATGTCAAAAGTGAGAGGTACACCGGCTGGTCTAAGAACGGCATCAGGATACCGGTGGACCAGTGGCGATCCTTCAAAGAGATCCTGGACAAGATAGAGGTCCCCGAGGGAGGAGAACCCGATTAACCGGGAAGGCTTCGAAGAGGAGTACCGCAGATGGCTCGTCTCGGTCGCCCAGGACGTCGCCACCCTCCTGGCCGGAGCAGATTCCAAAGATCGGGATAGGATCGTCAGAAAGCACCGGGAGATGAAAGACCCCTCGAAGGTATTTCGCCCGCTGTCGGACTGTGCCCGGATCTGCCGCCTCGGCGGCGATGAGGCGGACGGATACATCCTGGTAGAGACCGACGCCGTCACCTTCTTTCCTTCCATGGGGTCGTCCTCCCCCGGGGCCCTCGACTACGCCGTGGCGATGAACCGGAGGTACTACTTCGAAGGGCTCTGGTTCTCCATCATATCCTTCAACTCCGAATATTTGAGGCAGGCCTCAGACAGGATCCTCGCCTACGCTCTCGAGCACGAGTTTGAGATGGGAAGGCTCTACCAGGAGGCGTTCTCAGAGATGAGAAAGCTCTCCCCCGGCGAGAAGCTCCAGATCAGCCAGCTGGCCCACGAGACCTCCGTCGAGAAGAGGAAGGTATCCCTGGAGGATCTCATCGACGAGGAGAGTCTGATGCTGAAGCTATCCGAATCCCAGCCGGTCGTCCCCAAGCCCTACGCAGAGACGGCTCTTCTCAGATACCTCTCAGATAATTTTTCGGATCTCGAAGGGTTCGGCGTAAAGAGCGGGGACGATGAGGAGGACGCCTTCGGCGCCGAGCTCTACGAAGAGTTCGAGGGCTGGTCCTCCTTCTCCATCGAATCTTACCGCCTCTTTGTACGGGAGACGGTCATGGCACTGAACGAGGCCAGCAGGGGTTACGTCTAGGAGATGCGCCTTAACTTTTCCGAGAATGCAATTTTGATCCAGTCGTGCGGACCAGCAGGTCCCATCCCCCCTCTGCCTCGTCTTTTCCTTCCCACCGATGGAGGGGCGATGGGTCGGCATCCAGCCCTGAGCATTTAAATAGTAGTCATTCCCTGTAAGTTGCCATCAAGATCATCAGAGGCGACCCGATTTGTCCAGCCAATCCAAACTGCATACAAAACCGGCGGTCAACATAGGCATGGTGGGCCATGTCGACCACGGAAAAACGACCCTCGTCCAGGCCCTCTCCGGGGTCTGGACCGACCAGCATAGCGAGGAGCTGAAGAGAGGCATCTCCATCAGGCTCGGATACGCCGACGCGACCTTCAGAAAATGTCCCAACTGCCCCGAGCCTGAGGCGTACACCGTGGAGGAGACCTGCCCGGGTTGCGGTTCCCCCAGCGAGCCCCTCAGAACTGTATCTTTCGTCGACTCTCCCGGCCACGAGACCCTCATGGCGACGATGCTCTCGGGGGCTGCCATCATGGACGGAGCGGTCCTCATAATCGCCGCCAGCGAGTCGTGCCCTCAGCCCCAGACTAAGGAGCACCTGATGGCCTTGGACATAACAGGCATCGGCAAGATCGTCATCGTCCAGAACAAGATCGATCTCGTCTCAAAGGAGAGGATGATCGAGCACTACAACGAGATCAAGAAGTTCGTCAAGGGTACCGTCGCCGAGAACGCTCCCATAATCCCGATATCTGCCCAGCAGAACGTCAACATAGACCTGGTGATCCAGGCCATCGAGGAGACGATCCCCACACCGGAGAGGGATATAGAAAAGCCGCCCCTCCTCCAGATAGCCAGGTCCTTCGACGTCAACCGGCCGGGAACCCTCCCCGATAAGATCGTCGGCGGGGTCATCGGAGGGACCCTGATCCAGGGGGTCCTCAGGCCCGAAGACCCTATTGAGATAATGCCCGGAAGGTCGGTGGAGTCGGAGGGGAGGAAGCAGTGGGTTCCCATCAACACCAAGGTGACGGCCCTGATGGCTGGGGGTGGGACCCAGGAGGAAGGGACCCCCGGCGGCCTCCTGGGGGTTGGAACGACCCTCGATCCAACCCTCACAAAAAGCGACATCCTGGTGGGGCAGGTGGCAGGAGGTCCGGGCACACTTCCTCCAGTCTGGAACTCCTTCACCATGAAGATAAGGCTCCTGGAGAGGGTCGTAGGCGCCACCTCCGAGGCTGACGTCGAGCCGATCCACACCAGCGAGCCGTTGATGCTGAACGTCGGCACCGCCACCACCGTAGGGGTCGTCTCCAGCGCTCGAGAAGGGGGGATGGTGGAGGTCCAGCTTAAAAGGCCGGTCTGCGCCGCCGTCGGCGACCGGGTCGCCGTCAGCAGGCGGATAGGCGCGCGGTGGCGTCTTATTGGCGTCGGCACCATAAAAAAATGATCCGTTTTGGCCTCTGATGAGCCGTTTTCGGGAAGAGGTGATAGAACCGCGTGAAGGTCCTCCTCGACACCAACGGCCTGATGGTCCCCGGGGAGTTCGGGGTGGACGTCTTCGAGGAGCTGGAACGGTTGGGCTATCGGAGGTTCCTGGTCCTCCGACCCGTCCTCCGGGAGCTCGAATCCCTCTCCCGCCTCGCCGACTCCCGCCGGGATCGCATAGCTGCCCGGATCGGCCTGCTCCTCGCCGAGGGGTGTGAGATCGTCGAGGCCTCCGGCGGGGCGGATGAGGCCCTCCTCGACCTCGCCCTGAAAACGGGAGCCGCTGTCTTCACCAACGATAAGGAACTGAAGAAAAAGTTATCTACTAGAGGTGTTACCGTTATACACCTGCGCCAGAGGCGACGGCTGGAGATCGCAAATAGAAAGGAGTTCTGATGTATAAGAAGATGAAGCTGGAGGGGATAGTCAGGATACCTCCCGGCCAGATGGGAGATCCCCTCGAAGAAGCGGTGGAGATGGCGCTCCGAAACAAGTACGAGGCGAGGGTTGATAAGGTCCTGGGCACCGTCGTCGCGGTGCTGGGGGTCGACGACATCGGGGAAGGGAGGATCCTGGCGGGAGACGGGGCGATATATTACAATGCCACCTTCGATGCCATCGTCTTCAAACCCGAGATGCAGGAGATCGTCGAGGGAGAGGTGGTGGAGATCGTGAAGTTCGGGGCCTTCATAGGGATCGGGCCTTTCGACGGGCTGCTCCACGTCAGCCAGATCACCAACGAGTATATATCGTACGATGAGAAGAATGCCCGGCTCGCCAGCAAAGACTCGAACAAATCTCTCGGGGAGGGCGACAGGGTTCGAGCTCGGATCATCGCCATCAGCCTCAACGAGAAGGAGCCAAGAGAGAGCAAGATCGGCCTCACCATGAGGCAGACGGGCCTTGGAAAGATCGAGTGGCTGGAGGCGGGTCGGCGAAGAGAAGAGGCAGAGGCGGAATCGAAATGACCGAACAGGCTTGCAGGGAGTGTCACAGGATTGTCGAGGGTCTGGTCTGTCCCATCTGTGGTTCGTCTTCCCTGAGCAAGGACTGGAGCGGTTACGTCGTGATAATCGACCCGAAGGAGTCTGAGGTAGCAAAGAAGCTGGGGATAACCCTTCCAGGAAGGTACGCCCTGAAGGTGCGATAGATTTGTTGATCTTGCGTCTCCCCGAAGAGCTCCGTTCCGAGCTTCGACCCCCCCTGGGCAGGCTCTACAGGGGAAGGGGGCAGGAGTGCATAGAACCGATGCAGGATCTCCTCGTCCCCGCGCCGAAGGTGATCGCCGTCGGTGATGTCACCACCTTCTGCCTCGTCTCCTCTCCCGGCAGAAAGCCCGACATCTGCATCGTGGACAACATGACGAAACGGATGCCGGTGGCAGATCACGTCCAACAGGGCATAAGCGACCTGGACGATTACGAGAAGATCGAGGTCTGTAACCCCCCGGCAACCCTCACCCAGGAGCTGGTCGAGGCGGTGAGGTACCTTTTGGCCGGCGACGGAAGGGGTAAGATCGTCGTCGACGGCGAGGAGGATCTTGCAACGCTGCCCGCCATACTATACGCCCCCCTGGGGTCGACGGTCGTCTACGGCCAGCCCAACGAAGGGAGCGTCGCCGTGGTGGTGACCCCCGAGAGGAAGGAATACGTCAAGAGCATCATGGATAGAATGATTGTGGAGGATTTAGATGGAAATTAAGATCATCGAGGAGAGAGAGAACCCGATTTTGAATCGGAGAGAGGTCAAGTTCGTAGTCGAGCACGACGGCCCCACCCCCTCCAGAAAGAGCGTCATCGACAAGATCGCAGCCACCATGAACTCCAAGGTGGGGCTTGTGATGGTCGACAGCCTCAAGTCCGAGTTCGGAAAGCGTGAGACGATGGGGTACGCCAAGATCTACGAGAGCGAGGAGAGGGCAAAAGAGGTGGAGAGGGCCTACGTAGTAGCTAGGAACGTCCCCGCCCCTGCCGCCGGGACAGAGGAGTAGAGGGGTCGAGGTAGATGGCGGTCCATCAATTTTATGAGGTCAGCGGCGAGGCGATAAAGAGGAAGAAGCAGGTCTGCCCACGATGCGGCAACGGCGTCTTCCTCGGAGAGCACGACGACCGGCTAGCCTGCGGAAAGTGCGGATATACCGAGTTTAAGAAGTAGACTCGCCTCTGCCCCTCTCCGAAGGGGAGAGATTCCGCACCCTTTTAGTTTTTATACGTTTTTTTGTTTCATCTCCGTTTCGACGGTGGAAGCCCCCTTTTCCTCCGTCGGTTATTTAAATGTTCGAGGCTCAACCTTTGTAGGGTGTTAATTTGGTAGACATATTATCCGTCGGTCTTGTACCTCTGCTGATAGTTCTGTTCATACTCTATCAGGGGATCAGGATACCCCGGGAGTACGAACGGCTCGTGATCTTCAGGCTTGGCCGCTACAGCGGGATCAAGGGTCCGGGCATCACGATAATAATCCCGATCATTGATAAGGCGATGACGATGGACCTGCGAGTCGTGACGATAGACGTCCAGAAGCAGGCGGTCATCACCAAGGACAACGTCACCGTCGCCGTCGACGCCATCCTCTATTATCGGGTCGTGGAGCCGGATAGAGCCGTCATCCAGGTAGAGAACTTCAGGTTGGCGACGAGCCTCCTTGCCCAGACGACCTTGAGAGACGTCCTCGGAGAGATCGAGCTCGACGACCTCCTCTCCAAGCGCGAAGAGCTGAACGTCAAGCTCCAGGAGATCCTCGACAGGCAGACCGACCCCTGGGGGATCAAGATCACCGCCGTCACCCTCCGGGACGTCAGCCTCCCCGAGTCGATGCTCAGAGCGATAGCAAAGCAGGCCGAGGCCGAGAGGGAGAAGAGGTCACGGATCATCCTGGCGGAGGGAGAGTTCCAGGCGTCTGCGAGGATGGTGGAGGCTGCAAAGCTCTACCAGGACGCCCCTGTCGCCATCAAGCTGAGGGAGCTACAGACCCTCGCCGAGATCTCCAGGGAGAAGAACATGATCGTCGTCACCTCCGGGGGCGAGGTCGGCGAGAAGACGGGAACTGTTGCGGGGCTGACACAGGCCTTCGGGGAGAGATGAATAGACCAGATTCGAAGCTTATAGGGGGAGGATGCCGCCGGGATGGCCGCCCCTCCCGCCCCGCCCCAGGGGTCTTGAAAGCCCATACCCCCATCCCAGCCCTCTTTATGGCCGCCATCCTCCTCCTCTCCCTTTCGGCCGCTGCCCTGGGGCAGGGGTCCGTGATGATCGTCGCCCTCGACGGTGCCATCACCCCTGCGAGCGACGAGATCGTCGCCGAGGCGATCCTCCAGGCTGAGGCACTAGGCTGCGAAGCGATCATCATCACCCTCGACACCCCCGGCGGAGGCCTCACCGAGACGAAGGAGATCACGGGGCTGATGGAGAGGACGAGCCTTCCCGTCATCGGGTACGTCTACCCCTCCGGCGCCACCGCCTGGAGTGCCGGAACGATCATCCTCCTCGCCTCCGACGTCGCCGCCATGGTGCCGGGGACGATCATCGGCTCCGCCCAGCCGGTCCAGATCGGGCCGATGGGAACGGAGGCAGTCAACGACTCCAAGGTGATCAACGCCGTGGTGGCCCTGGCCGAGGAGAGGGCCCGGATCAACGGGAGGAACGTCACCGCGGCCCGGGAGTTCGTCACAAAGAACTTAAACCTCAACGCCGAGGACGCTCTGGAGTTCGGGGTGATCGAGTTCATCAGCCCGAGCATCGAGGCTTTATTGGAGGAGGTCGACGGGGTCGTGGCGAAGAACAGAACCCTCGCCACAAGCGGCGCCGAGATAGTCCACTTCCAGCCGGGCCTGCGCCTCCAGATCCTCTCGATCCTATCCGACCCGCTCCTGGCGGGGCTCCTCCTCATCATAGGCCTCTACGCCCTCATCTTCGGCCTCTCAAACCCCGGGATGGGCGCTGAGCTCGTCGGCGTCATCGTCCTCGCCCTGGGGCTCATAGGCCTTGGCTTCTCCGTCAACATCGGGGCGGTCTTCCTCATAATCCTGGGGGTCGTCCTCCTCCTGGTGGAGCTGAACAGCGCCGGCTTCGGCCTTCTGGGGGCAGCGGGCCTCGCCTGCATGATCATCGGGTCTGTCCTCCTCGTACCCATAGGCTCGCCGGAGTGGTCCACCCCCGCCGAGTACAAGATGGACGCCCTCATCGCCCTCCTCGTCCCGTCGATAGTCATGGGGCTCTTCTTCGTCTTCGCCATCTACAAGGTGGCTGAGGCGAGGAGGAGGCCCACCTACTCCGCCAGGATGGAGAAGGAGGTCGCAGAGGCCCTGGACAGGATCGATCCCCGGGGGCACGTCATGTACAACGGCGAGTACTGGGTCGCCGTCTCCGAGGAGCCGATCGAGGCCGGCGAGACGGTCGAGGTCGTCGGCAAAGAGAGGATGGTCCTGAAGGTGAGGCGGAAGAGATAGATGAAAGGCAGTTGAAAGGCGGCTTTGGCGCCGGTGGAGGACCGGGGCCATCGCTTCTTTTCTTGATTTATATAGCCATTGTGAAGATTTTCCGATCATATTGCATCTTCCGAAGGAGGATAATTTGGAGAAAAGCTTATCAAGGACGATAACATAACAGTCAATGGTGAAGGAAATGTTCGAAAAGATTTTGATCGCAACCGACGGATCGGAGCACAGCGTCCGGGCTGCAAAGAAGGGGATCGATCTTGCGAAGCTGTCCAGCGGGACGGTGACCGTCGTTTACGTCGTCGATCCGAACCGAGCCCTCTCCGACGTCAGCTTCAATATCGCCGACGACGTCCTGGAGGGGCTGAAGCAGTCGATGATGGTGGAGGGGGATAAGGCGACGAGCTCTGTCGAAGAGTCGGCGAAGGCCGTCGGCGTTCCCGTAGATAAGAAGGTGGTCGAGGGCAACCCCGCCGAAGAGATCCTCAAGATATCTGAGGGGATGGACGTCGTGGTGATGGGGAGCGTCGGCCGCACCGGCCTCAGCAAGTTCCTCCTGGGGTCCGTCGCCGAGAAGGTCGTCCGAAACTCGAAGGTCCCGGTGATGGTAGTTTATTGATAGCTAGGACTTACGCACTTGAGAATCAAAACCAAGCACATGAGAGCCTGTCAAGAAGATTGTGTTTTAGACAGTTTGGTGCTTCATGCTACTGGTTTTTTGTTCAACTGCGTAAGTCCTAATAGCTTATAAAACCGCCGAAGCCCTTCTCTCCAGGTTTCCCCGAAGGCGGCCTATGGGAGCCGCCCTCTTTTATTCGCTGATCGATAACCTTTAGAACCACCCCTCTCCTTACCCTCCCCTATCCATGGTCGAAGATCCCGTAGCGAAGTGGGAGGAGTTCATCAGGTCCAGGTACTGGGACGAGCTTTTGGAGCTCGCCGACTCCTACCCCTTGCGCCGCAGCCTCTCCATCAAGTTCCCGGACATCGACCGGTACGACCCGGAGTTCGCCGACGAGCTTCTGGAGAAGCCGGGACCGCTGCTGGAGGCGGCGGAGACGGCCCTCCTGGAGATCGACCTGCCCATCGACGTCCTCTTAGAGAAGGCCCACTTCCGGATCGTCGGGCTGCCACGGCGGTACAAGACGAGCGAGCTGCGCAGTGATCATATAGGGCGGCTCATCGCCCTGGAGGGGCTCGTCCGGACGGTGACGGAGGTCCGGCCGAAGGTCATCAGCGCCGCCTTCGAGTGCCAGAGGTGCGGCCACATCTTCTACAAGGAGCAGACGACCTCCAAGTTCCAGGAGCCCTACGACTGCCCCAACGACGCCTGCGACCGGCGGGGGCCCTTCAAGCTCCTCCTGGACAGGTCCCGGTTCGTCGACGCCCAGAACGTCCGGGTCCAGGAGTCCCCCGAAGAGCTGCGGGGGGGCGAGCAGCCCCAGACCCTGGACGTCCAGCTCGAAGACGACCTCACCGGGATGATCTACCCCGGCGACAGGATCGTCGTCAACGGGGCTCTGCGGTCATATCAGAGGACGACCCAGACCGGCAAGTCCACCTATTTCGACCTCTTCCTCGAAGGAAACTCCATCGAGATGATGGAGCAGGAGTTCGAGGAGATCGATATCAAGGCCGAGGACGAACGGCTGATAAGGGAGCTATCAACCGACCCCCAGATATACGAGAATGTAAGAAAGTCCATCGCCCCCTCCATCTACGGCTACGACGAGGTGAAGGAGGCCTTGGCGCTCCAGCTCTTCTCCGGCGTCTCAAAGGGGCTCCCCGACGGCACCAGGATCCGGGGGGACATCCACATCCTCCTCGTCGGCGACCCCGGCATCGCCAAGAGCCAGCTCCTCCGGTACATCTCCAAGCTCTCCCCCCGGGGGATATACACCTCGGGGAAGAGCTCCACCTCGGCGGGGCTGACGGCGACGGCGGTCAAAGATGAGCTGGGGGACGGCCGCTGGTCCATCGAGGCGGGGGCGCTCGTCCTGGCAGACAAGGGGATCGCCTGCATCGACGAGATGGACAAGATGAGGTCCGAGGACCGGTCCGCCCTCCACGAGGCGATGGAGCAGCAGACGATCAGCGTAGCCAAGGCTGGGGTGATGGCCACCTTGAAATCGAGGTGCGCCCTCCTCGCCGCCGCAAACCCCAAGTTCGGCCGCTTCGACAAGTACGAGGGGATAGCCCAGCAGATCAACCTCTCCCCCGCCCTCATGTCGCGGTTCGATCTGATCTTCGTCCTCACCGATGAGCCCTCAGACGCCCGGGACAGCAAGATCGCCCGCCACATCGGCCAGACCACCTACGCCGGGGAGATATCGTCCCGGGGCGGCTACTCCAAAGAGGAGCTGGAGGCGGTGATGGAGATCATCCGCCCGGCCATCGAGCCGGAGGTCCTCCGAAAGTACATAGCCTATGCCCGAAAGAACGTATTTCCCGTCCTCACCGACGGGGCTAGAGAGAGGCTCGAGAGCTACTACGTCAACCTGCGAAAGCAGGGGCAGGACGGAAATAAGCCCGTCCCGGTGACGGCGAGGCAGCTGGAGGCGCTCTTTCGGCTCTCCGAGTCCAGCGCGCGCCTCCGGCTCAGTGAAGAGATCACCGGTGGAGATGCCGAACGGGTGATCAGGATCGTCGAAGCCTGCCTCCGGCAGGTGGGGGTCGACCCCGAGACCGGCCTCCTCGACGCCGATGTCCTGGCGGTGGGGATGAGCAAGAGCACAAGAGACAAGACGAGGCTGATGATCGACCTGATCCGTGAGCTGACCACAGAACATCAGGGTCCGGCCCCCATGGAGGCGGTCCTGGAGAGGGCAGAGACGAAGCTGGGGATGGAGAGACATAAAGCCGAAGATATCATAAAGAGGCTCCGGACGAACGGGGAGATATTCGAGCCGAGACCAGGCTTTTTGAAGCTTCCATGATGTGATAATATGGACGACGACAGATCAGAGATTATGTACCTGAAGGTTCACAAAGTCCGCGGAGAGGTGATGGTGGCGGTCTGCGACCGCGACCTCCTGGGAAAGACCTTCGACGAGGGCGAGCTCTCCCTCTCGGTCGAGCCCTCCTTCTTCGGAGAGGAGGAGGCGACCGCCCGGGAGGTGGCCGAGGCGCTCGCCGGTGCCACCATAGCCAACATGGTGGGGGAGAGGGCGGTCGCCTGCGCCATCGAGACGGATAGCATCGAAGACGAGAACGTCCTGCGGATATGTGGGGTCCCCTGCGCCCAGATGGTGCGGATGTGAAAAACAGAAGCGTCTGCCCCAAATGCGGCGGACCCTCATCCCTGGGCCTCTGCGACCGGTGCCGTCTGGAGGATGCCCTCCTCCTCAAGACCCCAGAGGCAGTCGAGGTGACCGTCTGCCCCGTCTGCGGCTCCCACCTCCTCCGGGGTCGGTGGCAGAAGGCCGACGAGCCCCTGGAGGACCTCATCTCCGACGCCGTCGCTGGAGAGATCGCCACCCACCAGGATCTGGAGGATCCAGAGGTGGAGATCTCCGTCTCCAGGAAGAACCCCACCCATTACCTCGTCTCCGTCGCCGTCAGGGGAAGGTTCGGCGGCCTTTTGGCGGAGGAGGAGAAGGTCGTCGCTGCCACCGTCCGGCGTACGACCTGCGATAGGTGCAGCAGGATGGCAGGAAATTACTACGAGGCGATCGTCCAGGTGAGGGGGTCTTCTGGTCCGCCAGCCTCCTTCGAGCTCGAAGAGAGCCGGAAGATCGCCGAGGCCCGGACCGACCTCTGCCTTGAAAGAGGCGACCGCCACTCCTTCATCCAGGAGACGAAGGAGGTCAAGGGCGGGATAGACCTGGTGGTGGGATCGACCCAGCAGGGGAGATCCATCGCCAGAGCCATCCAGGACCGGTTTGGGGGAAGCTCCCAGGAGTCATACAAGCTGGTGGGGATGAGGGACGGAAAGAAGGTCTATCGGACGAGCATCCTGATCAGACTCCCCAGGCTGAAGGTCGGCGACCTGATCATGGCGGGAGGGTCCTTTCTGGAGGTGAGAGGGTTTGAGGGGAGGAGGGTGGCCACCACCTCTCTGCGGGACGGGAGAATCATATATCTTTCTGAAGAAGATTCTGAAGATGTCGTCGTCGCGGGGAACAGATCCACCGCCGAGAAGGGGGTGGTGGTGGCGGAGGACCGGGACGTTCTGGAGGTTTTGGACCCCGAGAGCTACAGGACCGTCTCCGCATCCAGGCCCGGCAGTCTGAAGGCGGGGGTTGGGGAAGAGGTCGAATTTTTGAGGTTTCAAGGGGAGATCATACTCCTCCCTCCCGGAAGAGGGGAGAAGGTGAGCTGAGCCATCTTAACCTCCACCACAAAGTTATTAAACTAGCCTTGGTCTATTTCTAGGCAAAGGCGATGCTCGCAAAGTCGGATTTTGCGAGACGGACGATCATCGAGAAGATCTTCATGCTCTGGGTGATGTATATAAATACGAATATGGATCTCATGAGGTGACGCCTCCCCTCAGATATGTCCGGATACATCCACCCCGCTTGGAGATGAATGACGATCCGATAAGCAGAAGTTCCATCATCATGATCTTCAAAATCACGAAGTTGATGCCCACCGATTGAAATAGCTAGATAGATACACGTTCACCATCAATCCTCAACGATATGATATGCTGGGGTTTTTCGGCTCCGAGTCCGAATCTATGGCAGCGCAGCATTGGCGAGTTGTAGGAGCCGCAGGTGTATTTATTTATCTATTTTAAAATTTGAGGTGTATATGATGCAGAATGTTGATACCACTAAATACGTAATTCACGCTGAGATCACGGCAGACGGGATCGTGGAGAGGCCCGACGTCGTCGGCGCCATATTCGGCCAGACAGAAGGGCTTCTGGGAAGCGACCTCGACCTCAGAGATCTCCAGAAGACCGGCAGGATCGGCAGGATCGACGTCCAGATCACGTCCAGCGGGGGCAAATCCGGCGGGACGATCTCGATACCCTCGTCCTTCGACAAGGTGGAGACGGCCATCCTCGCCTCCGCCCTCGAGACGATCGACAGGGTCGGCCCCTGCATAGCCAGGATAAAAGTCTCCAACATCGAGGACGTCAGGGCCTCCAAGAGGAGGTACGTTGTGGAGAGGGCAAAGCAGATCATCATGGAGATGTTCGACGAGAACCTCCTGGACACCCAGGGGATCACCGAACAGATCAAGCAGTCCGTCCGGGTGGAGGAGATCACCCACATCGGGCCGGACCGGCTTCCTGCAGGCCCCAACGTCCTCGACTCCGATGCCATCCTGGTGGTGGAGGGGAGGGCAGACGTCCTGAACCTCCTCCGGTACGGGATCAAGAACGCCGTAGCCGTCGGCGGGACGAACGTACCCCCCACCATCGCTGAGCTCTGCAGCAAGAAGGTGGTGACCGCCTTCACCGATGGAGACCGGGGCGGTGAGCTGATCGTCAAAGAGCTCCTCCAGGTGGCCGATATCGACTACGTCGCCAGAGCCCCCGAGGGGAAGTGCGTCGAGGACATGTCTCAGAAGGAGATCGTCCGGGCCCTCCGCCAGAAGATCCCCGTCGAGCAGGTCCTGGACTATTATAACATCAAGCCCCTATCGAAGAAGCAGCGGCGGGAGTCGACCACCAGGAGGAAGAGCCTCATCAGGGAGAGGCCTGTCCGGATCAGCAGGGGCGCGGATAGATCCGCGGAGGCAGCCCCCGTCATCCATGTCCACGAACCTTCGCAGGGGGTGGAGTTCGAGCCCGAACCCGAGATCGTCGAAGAGGGTCCTGAGGCGGTGGAGGATGGCGGCCAGTGGTTCCAGCCCCATCTCGAAGCCCTCAACGGCACCCTCACCGCCCGCCTCTTCGACCGCAACCAGAACGTCGTCCGGGAGGTGGCGGTTAGAGATCTCGCAAAAGAGCTGAAAGAGTCCAACGGTGACGTGGCAGGGGTCATCTTCGACGGGGTCGTCACCCAGAGGATCCTGGACATCGCCGCGGACAAGAACCTGGATTACCTCATCGGGGCGAAGCTCGGAAACATCGTCAAAAGCCCCCTATGCGTCAAGGTGATGACGGGAGAGGCCTGATAGAGCCCTCCGTCCATCCCCTTCTCTCCTCCCCCTCCCGGGCCTTCCCCCTGGAGGGTACGTCTACCCTTTTATCCTATGGCCCTATAACCCCCGCCATCATGGAGTTCAAGCAATGCATCGTCGTTCGGGAAGATCTGAAGCTCTCATATGGAAAGATGGCAGTCCAGGTAGCCCACGCCGCGATCCTGGCCATGGAGCGGGCGGAGAAACGGGCAGTCAGGGACTGGAAGGAGGAGGGTCAGAGGAAGATCGTCCTCAAGGCCCCCACCCTCCAGGACGTCTTCAGGCTGAGGGACGAGGCGGAGAGGGCGGGGGTCGCCTCGGCGATAGTGATCGACGCGGGTCTCACCGAGATCCCCCCAGGGACCGTCACCGCCCTGGGCCTAGGCCCCGCCCCCGCAGCCCTCCTCGACAGGATCACCGGAAGCCTGAAGCTCGTCTGATGGTGGGGGAGGGGATATGAGATGATGGAGGCTCCACCGTCCGACCGGCTCCTGGGGATGGAGCTTTACGCCACCGACTCTCCGGGATGCAAAGGTCGCCTCCGGGCCGAGATCGAGGACTTCGTCGTCGAGGAGATCTACGAGGATCAGAGCTATGAGGGGGGGCGCTACCTCGTCGTCGAGGTGGAGAAGGTCGACTGGGAGACCCACCATCTGGTCAGAGACCTCTCCCGGCAGCTCCAGATAAGCCAGAAGAGGTTCGGTTGGGCCGGGACCAAGGACAAGAAGGCCGTCACCAGGCAGAGGATGAGCATCATGTCCCTCGATGAGAAGCAGCTCCAGCGGGCGGCCCTCCCAGGAGTCAAGATAAGGGTCCTAGGAAGGTCCAACCGGGGCGTCTCCCTGGGGGACCTTCGAGGAAACCGGTTCGCCGTCCGGATAAGGGAGGTCGACCTCGACCATGAAGAAGCCGCCCGCCGCGTCGCAGCGGTGACGGGAGAGATCGAAGAGCGAGGGGGCCTGCCCAACTACTTCGGGGTCCAGAGGTTCGGGGAGGTGAGGCCCGTCACCCACCTCGTCGGGGAGGCGCTGGTGAGGGGCGACCCGGAGAGGGCGGCGATGACATACCTAGCCCTCCCCTTCCCCAGAGAGCCGGAGACGACGAGAGAGGCCCGAGGAAGGCTCCTCGCCGACCGGGACTTCGGCCGAGCCCTGAAGGAGTACCCCCTCCGCCTCCGGTACGAGAGGGCGATGATGGCCCGCCTTCTGGAGGAGGAGGACTATTCCCGCTCCTTCGACGTCCTGGCGACGAACCTCAAGAGGCTCTTCGTCCACGCCTACCAGTCCCTCCTCTACAACAGGATCCTCTCCCGGAGGATGAGGGCCGGCCTCCCCCTGGGGCGGGCGGTGGAGGGGGACGTCGTCTGCTTCTCGAAGGGGGGGCTCCCCGACGTCGACCGGCTCCAGAAGGTCGACAAATCGAACATCGCGGCGGTCAACCGCCTCGCCGAGAGGGGGAGGGCTTTTGTCACCCTCCCCCTCTTGGGCCACAAATCCGCCCTGGCCGGGGGCCTCCCCGGCGATATCGAGAGGTCGGTCCTGGAGGAGGAAGGGGTCGACCTCTCCGACTTCCGGGTCGGAGCGAACCCCGACCTCGGCTCCCCGGGCAACAGAAGGCCCGCCCTCCTCCGGGTCGAGCCCGTTGCGGAGATCGAGGATGGAGGGTCCATCCTCCTGAAGTTCGACCTTCCGGCGGGCTCTTACGCCACCGTCGTCCTCCGGGAGTACATGAAGCCTGCGGAGGGCGCAGAGGCGGACAGGTCCGTGGTCCCATCATCCGATATCTTATAGAATATAGCCCATAACCAGAAGAGGGGATAATGAGATCCTTCATTTCGAGGTGCTGATCTTTGTTGACTCTTGACGATCCATATGCTGTCGTGTACAAACAGATCCACGCCGTGGTGAAGCCCGAGGGCGACCTGGTGGAGGTCCTGGAGCGGTCATCCTGCTACGGCGGCGGGGCCTGGTCTCTCCACCACTACTCCCAGGGCCCCCTCGTCGAAAGATCCCGATCCATAGGAGAGTGGTTCCGGTATCTGGTGAGGGCCGGCAAGGCCGACATCGGCCTCGCCTCCTCCAAGAGGTCCGCGGGGATCGAGTCCGTTTTGGTCGGGGACGACGAGGTGGAGATAACCTACGCCGGCCTCGGGGGCGGAGGCGTCGGTGCGACGGTATCGAGGTCCAGGGCCGACGACGTCCTCCGGTCCTCCGTCTCCGAGTCGGGGGGCGGGAAGGTGGGGAGGGGGACGATCGTCCTCCCGCGGAGGGAGAGGATCGTCGTAGGTGTCGACGACACCGACTCCAAGACCGAAGGGGCGACTTGGTCGCTGGTCCACAACATCGCCCAGAGAGTCGACAGGCCTGAGGCGAGGTACGTCTCCCACGCCCTCGTCCAGCTATTTCCCGTCCCCACCAAGACCCAGAACTGCGTATCGACGGCGGTGGAGTTCGCCGCCCTCCCGGGGAAGGCCGATACGATGATCTCGGACTTCAAATCGCTTCTGGAGCGGTACACCGTCTCCGAGAACACCGGGATGGTCGTATACCGGGGCTTCGACCCCTCGCCCCTGATGGCGTACTCCCACCTCTGCAGGACCGAGCGGATACCCTACGAGCTGGCAGTCGAGACGGCTAAAAAGACGGGGACGAAGGCGGTCCTCGCCGGCCAGGGTCTTATAGGAGCCCTGGCGGCGATCCCCTTCTGCGGAAGGCCCATCGAGTCGGTGATCCCCGAGGTCTGAAGAGGCGATATTGTGAAGAAGGGGTGGACGGCCGCGGACGAATTGAGAGGGGCGCTCGCAGACCTCGAGGTATCCCTCCGGATCTACGTTCCCGGCTACCCCATCACCGACGCCGTCCCGGCCCTGGGAGAAGAGGCCCAGATGGCGACGAACGAGAAGGTGGCGATGGAGGTGGCCCTGGGAGCCTCGGCCGCAGGGAGGAGATCGATGGTCCTGGTGAAGCACCTGGGGGTAAACCTCCTCTCCGACCCCCTCTCCATCGCCCCTTCCCATTCTATAGGGTCGGGGCTCGTCGTCCTGGCGGGGGAGGACGTGGGGCCCAGGGGGTCTCAGGCTGAGATGGATACCAGAAACTACGGCCCCCTCTGCGAGATCCCGGTTCTGGAACCGTCCGGCCCCGGCCTTCTTCGTCCCGCCCTCGAAGAGGCCTACGCCCTATCCGAGAAGATAAGGGCCCCGGCGATGGTGAGGACGACCTTCGAGTTCGGAGGAGGGGATGGTGGACCTGAGCTCGCCCCGGCTGAGAGTTCGGCCCATCATGATGAGAGGAAGTTTGGAAGGTTTGCGACCTTCGACCGGTCGATCTGGGATCTGACGGCGAAGGGGCGCCACCAGAGGTACCGGATCGAAGCCCTCCCTCAGATGAGGTCCGCCTCCGAGAGATCAGACCTCAACCTCCTGAGAGAAGGCGGAGGGGACCTCGGGATCATAGCCTCGGGGAGGGCCGCCTCCTTCGCATCGAAGATGGACCTACCCCTCCTGGTCGTCGGCTTCTCCCACCCCCTCCCCGCAGAGATGATCCGGGAGTTCGTCTCAGAGCACGACAAAATCCTGGTGGCGGAGGAGCCCGCCCCCTTCATCGAGGCCCGCCTTTTGGCGCGCGAAGGGGTCTTCGGGAAGCTGACCGGCCACCTCCCCTGGGGGAAGATGGAGGAGGGGGATGTCGAGAGGGCGGCGGAGCTGATAGCCTCGGGAAAGAAGCCCGGCCCCGCCGCCCCGCCCCAGAGGTTCGATGAGGGGCTCGCCTCCAAGACGGTCTGCGACGACTGCCCCTACCTGCCCCTCTACGAAGCGGTTGCTGACCTTTCGGTCCCGGTGGCGGGGGACGCCGGGTGCAGCATCCGGGCGGTCAGAGCCCCTCCTGCCGCTGTGGACGTAGTCTACGGCCTGGGATCCTCGGTGGCCGTAGCCTCCGGCTTCGGCGAGAAAGGGGTCGCCATCATCGGAGACTACGCCCTCGCCCACTCCGGCCTTTTGGGGCTCATCGACGCCGTGATCAATAAGAGGGAGGTATTGGTCGTCCTTCTGAAAAACGGCGTCGCAGCGATGACGGGAGGCCAAACCGTCCCCGATATCACCCCGATCCTGGAGCGGATAGTCCCTGACCTGCGGACCATCGATCTTCCCGCGAGGCGGGATGAGATCGGCGAGGTCCTGGCCCAGGAGCTGGCGAAGGCCGGCGTCTCCCTGGTGGTGGCGAGGGGAGTCTGCCCCCGATACGATCCAGCAGCCTGATCTTACGATGCCGGTCGATCCCCGGCGCCGATGGAACCTTCCCACCCTTCGGCGAGCCAGAGGGATTCGCCGGGTTTGAGGGGAGGTCTTCAGAGGACGATCTCCGTCCCAACGCAGTTTTCGACGAACCGGTCCGGAAACTCCGCCGCAAGGGCCGAGGCGGCGGCAAAGCCGGTGCAGTGAGACGGGGCGAGGATCTCGAGGTCGAAGGACCGGAGGGCCGAGATCGTCTCTTTCAGCCTCTCTTCGCCTCCGAAACCCAGATGGGTCCCTCCGGCGACTCCAACAACCTTCTCGACCCCCGTCACCATCTTCGCATGGAGGAGGGTGTTTATCATCCCGGAGTGGGCGCACCCCAGGAGGACGAAGAGCCCCCTCTTCAGGACCAGGATCAGCGCCTGGTCGTCGGCGATGGGGTCGACTGATATCTCGCCCTCGTCAGAGACTACGACCAGATCTCTGCTCGCCGCCTCGAACTTCGTCGTCTTTGGGACCTCCCCCGTCAGCCATACCCCGGGATGGACCTCTCGGGCCGTCCTCGATAGGTCGAAGGAGGCGCCCATCCCCTCCAGATCCTCTCTTTTGAAGGGGATCCCGATCCGCCTCAGGACTCCTCGCCGCTGGGAGTACCTGGAGGCGAATATGTCGGGATGGGCGTATACGGGGACGGGCCCCGTCTCCGCAAGAAGGCTCAAAAGGCCTCCGGTATGGTCGTAGTGGCCGTGGCTGAGGGCGATGGGGACGGCTCCGAGGTCGATCCCCAGGACCCGAGCGTTGGAGACGGAGGTGGCCGTCTCGCCAGCATCGAATATCAGCTTATAGTCCCCAACCTCCACGTAAGCTGAGAAGCCGTGCTCCGCCAGGATGCCGCTTTGAAGCCCCACCGAGTTGTCGGTGAGGGTGACCAGTCTCATATTACATCTCAACTTCAAACCCCTCTATTGGCAGAGGATCTCCCTTCTTCGTTCAAAGCCTTCCCTCCGATGCCATCTCAATCCTTCCAGAAGTCGGGGATCAAGAGGACGAGGACCGTCAGGATCTCCAGCCTCCCGATCCACATGCATATGACGAGGAGGAGCTTTCCGAGGCCCGGAACTTCAGAGTAGTTGTCCGTCGGGCCGAATCGGTTCAAGCCGGGTCCGATGTTCCCCAGGGCCGAGGCGACGGCGGAGGCGGCGCTGATCATCTCCCAGTCCCGCTCGCCGCCTGATAGGCCGGCCACCTCTTCAGTCCTGAAATAAGCCTCCGTGATGTTCAGGGGCCTTCTGTCCACCTCTATCCTCTTGTTGGCGTTCAGGGGTGTGACGAAGACGGCGATCCCGGTCCCGTCCCTGGGGGTGAGGCCGACGATCTCCTCGGTCTCGCTCCAGCCGTCCCATCCGAAACATACGACCTTTCGGCCGCTGTCACCCTCGGATACGAAGCATACCATCTCCTCCGAGGGGGTCTCGTCCGCCGCGAAGGTGGAGATGGAGGCGAAGAGGACCGTCGCCGCGGCGAAGATCAGGATGTAGATGGCGATGAATATCAATATCGAGTGGAGTATGTCGTCTTTGACGGTGACCCCCTTCAGCTTTATGGCCATCACCGCCTTGGGGTGGAGCGCCTGGAAGAGCTCCCGCCTGCCGTACTTCATCGTCAGGAGGATCCGGACGAGCTTGATCCCCCCCGAGGTCGATCCGGCGCAGGCTCCCGTGAACATCAGCACCAATAAGAGGAGCTTTGCGGGCTCCGTCCAGCTGTCGTAGTCGGCAGTGGCAAAACCTGTGGAGGTGATGATGGAGACGGTCTGGAAGGCGGCGGTCCGCAGGTAGAGGCTCGCCAGAGCCAGCCCCTCTGCCTCTTCTCCTCCATCTGGGAATGACGCGTCGATCCCGCCGAAGAGGATGGCTACGGCGATGGCGACGAGGACGAGGAGGGTGTAGAACTTGAACTCGGGGTCTCTTGTCAGGCTCTTTTTATCGACGTACATCGTCCGATAGTGGAGGGCGAAGCTCGCGCCGGCGATGAACATGAAGATGAGGACGATCACCTCTATCAGGGGGCCGTTGAATCCGGGTCCGCTGTAATGGGCTATGCTATCGGCCATGGGGGAGAAGCCGCCGGTGGCGAGGGTGGAGAAGGCGGTACAGATGGCGTCGTACGCCGGCATCCCCGCCAGCATCAAGAGGAGGAACTCGGCGGCGGTGAGGACCATGTAGACCCCCCAAAGGATCTTGGCAGTCTCCCTGATCCGGGGCCTGATCATATCCTCAGAAGGTCCCGGAACCTCGGCCTTGAAGAGCTGCCGGCCCGCCACCCCCAGGTTGGGCAGGATCGCTATGAAGAGGACGATGATCCCCATCCCGCCGAGCCACTGGGTGAAGGACCTCCAGAAGAGGAGGCCGCGGTACGTCGGACCGTCCAGGTTCGATCCTCCGACGAGGGTGGCGTTGATGAGGGCTTCGGTGGAGGCCGAGACGTTCGATGCCGCCAGATCAGCGGCCTGGGAAAGGCCGCCGCCCTGGAAGAGGATCGCTGCGAGGGATGCCGCAAGGCTGCTTTCGGCGGCGGTGGCGTTGATGATGAAGAGGCCGTCGGGACCTGCCTCAGAGAGGATCGTCGCCCCCGTGGTGGTGAACCCCGACATCGACTCGAAGAGGGCGTCGATGGGGCTGAGCCCCAAGAGTATGTAGGGCAGGGCACCCACCAAAGCCGCCCCCAGCCATCCGAAGGCTACGAGGCCTAACCCCTCCTTGTTGTTGAGCTGCTCCTCGGACCCGAAGAGGTTCATGGCAGCCCCCAGGAGGAAGGTGAAGATGGAGGCGACGACGAAGGCGACCGCCCCCTCCCCCTCTCCGTAAGCGAGAGATACGACGGCGGGGATGAGCATCAACCCCCCCAGCAGCTTCAGCAGGGTGCCGAAGACCTGTAGAAAGACTCTCGACCTCATCCTTCTCCACCTCCATATGAATGGGGACCCACCGGTCCGGCCCCTTTAGGAGAACTTCCCCCCCTATTTGACGGTGGTGGTTGCGTCATCTCCGATGGTACTCCGAAAAGACCCCTCTAAGGCCCCGGCAAATTAAGGGGATAGGCCGTATCTCCTCATGGTCTCATCCCGGATCTCTCCCTCGCGGGTCCACCCCCGGAGCCTCCGGTACTCCACCAGCATCTCGTCGAGGCTGACGACCCTTCCCTTCGAGGGACCATCAGCGACCCCCTCCTCCAGGAGCCTCCTGGGGAGGGTCTCCTCAGATATCCCGGCCCCTAGGTTGAAGAGCCTCTCCAGGTTGAATATCCTCCCCCCGATCTCCAAGAGCTCCTCGGGTCCGATATCCGAGCCCTCGGCCCCGTTGTAAAGGTCGCAAGGGATTTTTTCTCCCAGGAGAGGCTGTACGAACCTGCAGAGGACCAGGGAGTCGACTAAGGCGGTCTCGTCCTGCATCCTCATCACCAGCTCCGCCTTCCCCTCGGTGGAGAACCTCTCGGCCCTACCAGAGAGCTCCGAGAGGACGGTGTACGCCCTCATGTGGCAGCCGCCCCGGTTGGAGGTGGCGTAGGCGAGCCCCATCCCCTGGGCGCCCCGGGGATCGTAGGCAGGAAGCTCGAGGCCGTGGCAGTCCATCGACGCCTCGGGGACGCCCCGACCCCTGCAGAGCCTCCTCGCTCCGGCGGCGAGCTCTTCACCCTCATCCTCCACCTCCCCGATCTTCTTTATCGTATCCAGGATCCGGGCGGGGTCGTTCCATCCACAGACCCCTTGGATCATCCCCCGATCTAAAAGCTCTGCCGCCGCAGCCATCGTCGATCCTGTAGAGATCGAATCGAGGCCGTACTGGTCGCAGAGATCTCCGGCCCTGACGATGGTGAGGAGGTCGGAGCAATCGAGGTTGGGGCCGAAGGACCAGAGGGTCTCAAACTCGGGCCCCTTGACCGTCTCCCCGCCGGGGAGCTTCGCCCAGTGGCCGCAGACGACGGGGCAGGTGGCGCAGCCTTGCCTCCCGGAGAACATATCCCGGCGGAGCCTCTCGCCGCCGACCTCTTCAGCCCTCTCGAAGGGCCACTGGGAAGCCTGGAAGTTCTTCACAGGGAGGATCCCGCTGACGTTCAAAGGGCCCAGGATCGACGCCGTCCCCGAGGAGGCGAGCCCCCAGCCTCCGGCGAGCTTCCGATCGATGAGGGACCTCGCCCTATCGACGGCGTCTTTGAACCTCCGTTCGTCCTCCACCTCCACCCTCCTCTTTCCGGAGATGACGACGGCCTTCAGGTTCTTCGAGCCCATCACCGCCCCCAGTCCGCCCCTCCCCAGGGCCCTTCTGCCGTTGACGATGACGTTGGATATGAGGGCGGACCTCTCCCCGGCGGGGCCGATGCAGGCGACCTTTCCGTGGTGCCTCTCCTCCAAGATCCTGTTCGTCTCCCCCGTCAGTTCGCCCCAGAGGTCCTGGGCACCGAGGATATCCGACCCCTCGTCGGAGACGACGAGGTAGGAGGGCGCCTCCGCCCTCCCCTGGAGGACGATGGCGTCGTAGCCCGCCCTCTTGATCCAGGGGCCGAAGAATCCGCCGCAGTTGCTGTCGGTGAGAAGGCCGGTGAGGGGAGACTTGAAGGAGGCCGAGAACCTTCCCGAGGTGGGCGCCCCGGTCCCCGATAGCGGTCCGGCGGCGAAGACGATCCTCCTCTCCGGGGCGAGGGGATCGGATCGTGGGTCTGTCTCGTCGGAGACGATCTTCACCCCCAGCCCCCTCCCCCCCACAAAACGGGCGTTTATCGACGGATCGATCCTCTCTTCTCTCGTCGTCCCCCTGGAGAGGTCCGCCCTGAGGATCAGCCCGGTGCCGCTCAATCTATCGCCTCATCAAAAATCGTATGACCAACGACCTGGAGATTTCAGAGGTCGGGATAGACTATCTCGATCTCCAGGTCGTGGATCAGCTTTCGGAGCTCGTCGCAGGAGATGGGCCGCTTGAACTCGCTGCACCTCTTCACCTTCTCGGCCAGGAGGCATATCTCGTCCCTCTTGAGGTCGTAGCCCATCTTCTTTGTGATGTACTTGAGGGCCTTGGCCCCGGTATGCTTTCCGATGATGATCCTCCTCGCCGAGCCGACCATCTCGGGGGAGTAGAGCTCGTAGGTTCGGGGCTCTTCGAGGACCGCGGCGACGTGGATCCCCGACTCGTGGGCGAAGGCGTTCTCGCCGACGACGGCCTTGTTCTTCGGCATGATCACCCCCGAGCTGCTCTGGACGAGCTTCGATAGGGGTGTGAGCTTTGTGGTGTCGTACCGGTCGACGGAGTGGTGGACCCTGAGGGCGACGAGGAGCTCCTCCAGGGGGGTGTTCCCGCTCCTCTCACCGATCCCGTTGACGGTGGTGTGGAGCTGCTTCGCCCCCGCCTCCGCCGCCGCGATGGTGTTGGCGGTGGCCATCCCCAGGTCGTCGTGGCAGTGCATGCATATGGGGATATTCACCTCCTTTTTGATCTCGCCGACGAGGTAGCCGGCGGTCCTGGGGTTGAGGATCCCCACGGTATCGGCGATGCTGACGTAATCCGCCCTGTATTCCTCCGCCTTTCTGTACAGCTTCTTCAAAAGCTCTAAGTCGGTACGGGTGGCGTCCTCCGCGCTGAACCTGACGATGAGGCCGTGATCTTTGGCGTACTCCACCGTCTCTAAGGCGCACCTGACGGCCTCGGCACAGGTCATGTGGAGCTTGTACTTGAGGTGGAGCTCTGATGTGGCTATGAAGACGCTGATCATGTCGACGTCGCACTCCAGGGCCACCTCCACGTCTTTGGGGACGGACCGAGAGAGGACCGAGATCTTGGCGTCGAGGGCGAGGTTCGTTATGTCCTGGACAGCCCTTTTTTCCGCCTCCGAGACGACGGGAAAGCCGGCCTCGATGATCTCCACCCCCACCTCGTCCAGCTTGATGGCGATATCCATCTTCTCGTCCGGCCTGAAGACGACGCCGGGCATCTGCTCACCGTCTCTCAGGGTGACGTCGCAGACCTCGACATCGATCTTCGGAGTCTTTGCGAGCTGTAAGAACTGATTGACGGAATAATCTTGCATCTGGGGATGGTATCTGACCTTCGTGGGTTAAATCGGTTTCGAGCGGGTCGGGCCGGGCCTATAAGACGGAAAAAAGAGATCTGGCCGGATCCTCCGGGAGGATCCGGGCGATAGCCAGCTGTTCCTAGGCTACGGCCATCTCCTGCCCGTTCCCGATGAACCTGTTGGGCCCCACCCTGTCTATCGCGGAGGCTGAGAGGTGAATCCCCAGATTGTTGTAGCTGATCACGTTCCCCCTGACTACGGCGTTCCCCGAATCCTCGACGGATATCCCCGAGTTGGTATTGTTGCCGATTATGCTCCTCTCGACGACGCTGTTTTCGGATTCGAGGATCTGGATCCCGTTGTCACCGTTGTTGGCCACGGTGTTCTCTATGAAACGGTTTCCTGGAGCCCTGTAGACCATGATCCCGTCGTTGACGCTGTTGGATATGATCGTCTCGGTGACGGTGTTGTTGGAGCTTGCGCCCTTCAGGTAGATCCCCCACCATCCGCTGTTCCAGATGGAGCATCCGGCGATGATATTATCGCTGGAGACGACCTCGATCCCGGCGCTGGGATACGGTCCGGCGTTGGTGACGTATAGCCCCTCAAGGACTGCCCCGCCGGCTTGGAGGACGATTCCGCTGCCGTTGCCCTGGGCGTTCACCACGGCCGCCCCTTCGCCGGTGTCTACCCCTCGAAGGGTGATCCTTTTGTCGACGATGACGTTCTCGTTATAGGTCCCGCTCCCCACCTCCACCAGATCGCCGTCGACGGCGGCGTCCACGGCCGCCTGGATGGTGGTGTAGCTGCAGCCGTTGAGACATACTTCGTGGGTCGCCGTCAAAGCCTCTCCGACCTCCACCTCGACCGTCTCGGAAACGGTCTCAGGGACGATCTCAGGAACGGTCTCAGGAACGGTCTCAGGGACGGTCTCAGGGACGGTCTCGGAAACGGTCTCAGGAACGGTCTCGGAAACGGTCTCAGGGACGGTCTCGGAAACGGTCTCAGGGACGGTCTCGGAAACGGTCTCAGGGACGGTCTCGGGGACGGTGGCGTTCACTCCGTCGGCCGTCGTCACGTCGGAGGCCCCGACGGAGACCTCATCTGGCGGAGTTGCAGCCTGCGTCGACGTTGCCGTCTCGCTCTCGGTCTCTGCGACGGACTCGGTGGCGTTCTCCTGATCGTTCGCCTCCATCTCGGGGAGAGAAGAGGTGGCGTTCTCCTGATCGTTCGCCTCCATCTCGGGGAGAGAAGAGGTGGCGTTCGCCACCAGGGCAGGGACCTCCGGCAGATCGATGGTGACGTTTGAATCGTCGCTGGAGTCCGCCGCCTGGCCCAACCCGGCACAGAGGAAGACGGCCAGGGCGATCCAGCCGACGACTCCGAGTTTGTGAGTGCGATCTTGAAGCATATTTAAACCTCTGACCTCAAGATAAAGCTGCTATGTATTAAAATTAACTTCACAATATCGAGCCGCTCTCATCAGGACCCCGTCGAGGATCTCGGCAGTCATACGGTCGCGATCTCGATCTCGAAGAGCTTCGGCCAGTGCTTCCCTGTTACGAAGAGCCGTCCCGTCTCGGGGTCGTAGGCTATCCCGTTGAGGACGTCTGCTGCGCGACGCTCCTCCTCGGTGAGAAGGCCGGAGAGGTCGATCCAGGCCGTCACCTCCCCCGTCTCTGGAGATATGACGGCGATCATATCCGTCTTCCAGACGTTGGCGTAGACGAGCCCATCGACGTACTCCAGCTCGTTGATCCGGGTGAGGGGGCGCCCCTCCGCCATGACCTCCACCTCTCCGGTAACCCCGAAGGTTTCGGGGTCCAGGAACCGGAGCTTTGAGGTGCCGTCGCTCATGATCAGGCGGCGGCCGTCGCTTGTGATACCCCACCCCTCCGTCGTATAGCTGAAGGTTCGGACTAAGGTGAGGTCATCGAGCTCCCAGACGAGGCCGATTCCCGACCTCCAGGTGAGCTGGACGAGGAGATCCTCCCATAAGACGATCCCCTCGCCGAATAGCTGAGGAGGCAAACCCCGGTATCTCGTCACCTCCCCCGTCTCCAGGACCGTCTCCCGGAGGCCCGACCTGCCGTAAAGGCCCGTCCCCTCGTAGAGGATGCCGTCTCTATAAGCCAGCCCCTGGGTATAGGCCCCGGGATCATGGGGGTAGACCGCCACCACCCTGAAGCCGTGGACAGCAACCTCTTCGGCGATGGAAGCCTCCTCCTGGATGCAGCCCGCCGCCAGGGCCGCGAGGAGAGCTCCCAAGATCACTGGGACGGCGAACCTTCCGGTCATATTACTAGCTCTTCCGGGGTCGAGGGCGTATTTTAAACGTTCGGGAGGGGGCACGAGAGGCGACGAGGCCGGAACCGTCTCAGATCTACCAACAGGTATATCTTCATGGCGTGAGCACCCATCTCAGCTTGCGAAGATGACCTCTTTGGGGATCTCGCCAGCACCGTCGGTTCTTCGGAATCGAAGACCTAAAAAGGTACGTGAATATGATGGACGATAGACGAGGACGTAGAGGCGGCTTCGACAGAGGCCCCAGAGAGATGCACGACGCGACCTGTGCGGATTGCGGCAAGGAGACCAAGGTTCCCTTCAAGCCCGACGGATCGAGGCCGGTGTACTGCAGCGAATGTTATCAGAAGCACAGACCCGCAAGATCCCCGAGACGATACTGATCTCATCGGATCGACCTGATCTTAATGGGCGAGTTTTGGCCGGAGCGGCAAAATTAGCAGCGACGGCCGGATAGGTTGGAGGGGTCGTGGTCCGGCCCCGCCAAAACTCTCCGATAATTAGCTCTTTTACGTTGAGGGTCTCTTCCGTCGAGATCCGGGCTCCTCTACGATCTCGTCACGACCCCAGAGGGAAGCCTCCATCGACGCCGCCAAATAGGAACCCTCATCTTATGATTTATGTAACTCTCTTCGAAATAAATTATTTATATGATTAAGTATTTGTTAGAACAAAATTTAAAATAATCCCCGGTGACCATGATGAAGGAGAGCACAGTGAAGGTCCTGGACGATAAGGATCTGGAGTTCGCGGAGACCCTGAGGAGCCTCGGGGTCCAGAGGAACGTGGCCATCCTGATAACGTACCTGGCCAACGTCGACGAAGCGTCCTCTCGGGATATCGAGATGGGATCGAACCTCAGGCAGCCTGAGGTGAGCATAGCGATGCGGGCGCTGCGCGAGAACGGGTGGGTGAGCGAGAAGGAGGTGAGGAGGGGCGGCAAGGGAAGGCCGATGAAGGTCTACTCGCTTCTGACCCCCATAGACGAGATCATAAAGCATTTCGAGATGGAGAAACAGCAAGAGTCGGCCCTGACGATGGAGAGCATAAAGAAGCTAAAAGAGCTGATCTCCAGCTGAAGATCCGGGGCGCAGAAGATCTCCTTCATCCTCCCGGAGGACGCAACCTCTCCCTCGGGAACGGCCCCCTCTGCAACTGCCCCATCTTCTCAACTCGACCTCGATCGAATCCCTCCACCCCGACGCCATCGCCGAACCCTTGAGCGAGAGATCAGATCCTGACGTGTACTCCCCTCTCGGCGAGGTGGCTCTTCACCTCGCCGACGGAGGCCTCGCCATAGTGGAATATGCTGGCGGCGAGGGCAGCCGACGCCCCTGTCTTTTGAAACACCTCTAATATGTGATCGGCGTTGCCGCAGCCGCCCGAGGCGATCACAGGTATCCTCACCCTCTTGGAGACGGCGTCCGTCAAGAGGATGTCGAAGCCGTCGTAGGTCCCGTCCCGGTCCATGCTGGTGAGGAGGATCTCGCCGGCACCGAGGGCTTCTGCCTTCATCGCCCAGGCTATCGCGTCGACCCCAGTAAACTCCCTCCCGCCGTAGAAGGAGGCCTCGAACCATGATGCCCCTTGCTGGGTGGGGACGGTAATCCTGTCTTCGGCGGGGTCATCCCTCCTCTTGGCGTCAATGGCGACGACGCAGGCCTGGCTCCCATACTCCTCGGCGATCTCCGAAATGATCTCGGGCCGCTTCAGGGCGGCGGTGTTTACGGTGACCTTGTCTGCTCCGGCCTTGAAGACGCTCCTCACGTCTTCGACGCTCTTGATTCCGCCGCCGACGGCGAGGGGGACGAAGACGTTCCTCGCCGTCGCCCTGATGACGTTGAACATCGTCTCACGCCGGTCGGAGGAGGCGGTGATGTCCAGAAATACTATCTCGTCAGCCCCCTCCTCGTAGTACCGGGTGGCAAGCTCCCAGGGAACTCCAGCATACCGGATCTGCTTGAACTCGACCCCCTTCACCACCCTCCCCTGGGGGACGGCGAGGTCGCAGTCGAGGCAGGGTATTATCCTCCGTGCTAACATCTCGTAAACCTCATGAAGTTCTCCAGGATTTTGAGCCCCTTCTCTCCCGACTTCTCGGGGTGGAACTGGACCGCAAAGAGGTTGTCCCTCGATACCGCCGCCGCGATCTCGGTGCCGTAGTCGGTGGTGGCGGCCAGGACCGATCTATCCTCTGGAACGCAATGGTAAGAGTGGACGAAGTAGAAGAAGTCCTCGTCGGATATCCCCTCCAGGATCTCGATCTCCCTTTTTATCGAGAGGGTGTTCCATCCCATCTGGGGGACGAGAACCGAGTCCGGGAGGCGGACCACGTCGCCGCGGATCCATCCCAGCCCCTCCTCGGGGCTCTCCTCGCTTCCGTCGAAGAGGACCTGCATCCCGACGCATATCCCCAATACCGGCGTCCCCTCCTCCAGAGCTCTTCGGAGCGGCTCCTCGAACCGCGTCAGCCTCCTCATGCACCTGCCGAAGGAGCCGACCCCGGGGACGACGATCCCATCGAAGCCCGCTATCTCCTCGGGCTCTCTCGCGAGCTTCGGCCCCGCCCCGATCCGGTCGAGGGCGTTATAGATGGAAAAGAGATTTCCCACCCCGTAATCGACTACAGCTATCGTCAAATCTCGTTCACCTGATGACGCTCATCGGATCCTCCGACCTTGCCGGAAGGGGATGGCGGCCTGGCCTTTATATACCTTTTCAGGATATTTATTCAAATGTATGGATTCTGAGAAAGAGGGTGTCGGCCTCCTCACCCCCTTCTCCTCCTCGCCGCCACCATATCCCCCGTCGCCCTCTCCGCTTCCGCCGTCCGCCGACAGGTCGGGCAGATCCGGACCCATTCGGGGCTCTGGGATTTGGGGAGGGCCGCCTCGACCCTCAGGAGCATCGGCTCGGTGGCGTAGCTGCGGCCACAGATCCTGCATCCGACGAGGGGGAAGGAGACCTCCGGCTCCGGCGCCGATTCGTCGATAGGAACGAGGGTGAGGGCCCCGGCGGGGCAGAGTTCCACGCAGAGGTCGCACTCCTCCCGGCACCTCTTCCAGCGGATCCTCCTCTCCTCCTCCGTCTGCGTCCGGATTATGTTCTGTCTCGGGCAGACGTTGGAGCAGGAGAGGCAGCCGATGCAGAGACGGGGATCGACCCGGATCATCTCCGACCCCCCATGGCGATGGCCCGAGCCTCCCGGGACCGGGCCCGGCAGGAGAGGAGATCGAGGTCGGTGGAGAGGGCGTTGGCGGGACAGGTGGTGACGCAGGTGGGCTCCGGCCGTCCTTCGCAGAGGTCGCACTTGTGGGCGATCTTCTCGGTCCAGACGACCCCGAAGGGGCAGGCCAGGTTGCACAATCCGCAACCGGTGCACTTCTCCACGTCGAAGGCCGTCCGATCCCCCTCCTTGTGGAGGGCGCCGGAGAAGCATGCCGCGGCGCATGAGGCCTCTTCGCAGTGGTGGCAGAATATGGGAACGGAGGCGAAGTCTCCGACGAAGTGGACGTGGACGTGGCCCCGGCCTCCGTGGACCCGCTCGCAGGCCACCTCGCAGGAGCGGCATCCTATGCATCTCCCTATGTCGACGTAAACCGCCATTTCAATCCCTCCGGACAATTCTGCAAGCCGAGACCTTGAACTCCGGGATCCTCGCCTCGGGGTCGGCGGCCTCGGTGGTGAGTATGTTGGTTCCTGGAAAGTGGAAGGGCATGAAGACGACGCCCCTCTTCACCCTCTCCGTCAGACGGGCGGTGGCCTGCGCCTCTCCTCTTGCCGTCGTAACAATGACCATGTCGCCGTCGGCTATCCGGAGCCGCTGGGCGTCGGCGGTGTTGATCTCCACGAAGAGCTCCGGCTCGCGGCTGATGAGGGACGCAGACCTCCTGGTCATGGAGCCGGCGTTGTGGTGGACGGCGACGCGCCCCGTCGTCAGGACGAGGGGGTAGTCCCCCCCCGGCCCCTCCGCCGCAGGGCGGTAGGGGACGGGGACGATCTGGGCCCTCCCATCGGGGAGCCTGAACCCCGTGGTGTGGAGGATCGGGGTTCCCGGATGGTCGGGGGAGGGGCAGGGCCAAACGAGCCCTCCCTCCCCGAGCCTCTCCCGGGTTATGCCGGCGTACTGGGGGACGGTCCTGTTTATCTCCGCGAGGACAGAGGCGGCGTCCGGATAGCTGAAATCGAGGCCCAAGGACCGGCCGACGATGCAGACGATCTCCAGGTCGGATAGGGCGCAGCCCGGAGGGTCGACGGCCTTGGAGGACCACTGGACCCGCCTCTCCGTATTGGTGAAGCTCCCCTCCTTCTCCGCCCAGACAGCCCCAGGCAGGACGACGTCTGCGAGCTGGGCTGTGGCGGTCATGAATATATCCTGGACGACGAGAAAGTCGAGGGACTCCAGGGCCCTTTTGACCCTAAGGCTGGAGGGTTCGGAGTTGGCGGGGTCCTCCCCCACGATGTACATCGCCTTTATATCCCCAGAGGCGGCAGCTCCCATCATCTCCGTGGCGGTGAGGCCGGGGCCCGCCGGAAGAGCCGCAGCACCCCAGGCGGAGGTGAAGAACTCGATGGTACCGGGGTCGTCAGCCCTCCTGTAGCCGGGATAAAACTCGGCGAGGGCCCCCATGTCACAGGCTCCCTGGACGTTGTTCTGGCCCCGGAGGGGCATCACACCCGTCCCGGGCCTTCCGATCTGACCGCATATGAGGGCGAGGTTGGAGACCGCCTGGACGTTATCCGTCCCCGTGGTGTGCTGGGTGATCCCCATGGAGTAGAGGATCGTCGAGGCGGGGGAGGATGCGTAGGAACGGGCGGCCCGGACGATATCTTCTTTCGGCACTCCCGTGATCTCCGCCGTCCTCTCGATAGAGAGCCCTTTGAGAGAGGCAGAAAGCTCCTCAAAGCCCCTGGTCCTCTCGGCGATGTAATCTTCGTCGATGAGCCCCGCCTCTATTATGACCTGAGCCATCCCGTTCAAGAGCGCCACGTCCGTTCCTGGCGCCAGCTGGAGGAACTGGTCCGCCATCCAGGAGGTGTGCGTCTCCCTGGGATCGGCGACGATCACCACCGCCCCCCGATCCCGAGCACGGTGAATCCAGCGGGATATTACGGGATGGTTCTCGGCGAGGTTAGACCCTATTATGAATATGCACTGAGAGTCGGCAATGTCGGGGATGGGGTTGGTCATCCCCGCCGCTCCCAGGGTCCGGTTCAGCCCCACCACCGAGGGGGCGTGACAGAGGCGGGCGCAGTTGTCGATGTGGGGGGTGCCCAGAAGACGGGCGAGCTTCTCTATGAGATAGTTCTCCTCGTTGGTGCATTTGGAGGAGGCGAGGAGGGCGACCTTCCCCGGCCCGTCCTTCTTGATCGTCTCGCCCATCCCCCGGGCCACCATCTCCGCTGCCTCATCCCAGGAGATCTCCGCCCACCCCTCTCCCTTCCTCTTGAGGGGGGATTTGAGCCTCTCCTGGTGGCAGAGGATTTCCAGGGCCGCGTTCCCCTTGGAACAGAGGGAACCCTCACTGACGGGGTGGCCGGGCATGTAAGCGATCCCGGTGGCGCGCCCCTTCTCGACCTCAACGAAAAATCCACAGCCTGCACCACAGTAAGGGCAGACCGTTGGAATGCGGACCATTGTCATCCAAACCCCCATCTAGTAAGCGTAAAGACCGCCGTAAGGCCTCTTCGACCGAGGGGTGAGCCTGGTGAAGGGGGAGGCGAGGATCTCCTCTTTGGTCGTCTCCACCTCGGGGAAGCGCTCCAGGAACCGGGAGACGTAAACTTCGAGGACCTCCATGTCCGCCTCCTCCGCGGGGGATATATCCACCTGGTCGCCCACCTGAGACCCCTCGACGGTCCCCCGGAGGTATATCACGCCGCCGTGCATCCCGGTCCCGATGAAGCTGGCATCGTGGATCTCGCCTTCGAGGTCCAGGACGATGACGACCCCTCCTGCCATGTACTCGCCGAGGAAGTCCTGGCACCCGCCGCCGACGACCAGTACCGGCCTCTTCCCCTGGTACTCCTTCATGTGGAGGGCGGCCCGATAGCCGCAGCCGTCCCGGATGTAGATCTCGCCCCCCCGCATGGAGAAGCCCAGGACGTCTCCGGCCCTGCCCCTCACGATCACCTCCCCGGAGTCCATGGTGTTTCCGACGCCGTCCTGGGCGTTGCCGTGGACGGTGATCTTGTGGCCGGAGAGGAAGGCCGCGAGGTCGTTTCCAGCGGTGCCCAAGACCTCGATCTCCATCTTCAGCCGCTCAGGGGTGTAGAGGCGGGTTCCTATGTACCTTTGACCGCAAACGTTAGAGATCTGGACCCTTCTGGCGCCGGATAGCATCAGCTCCCGGAGCCTGTCGTTCAGCTCTCTCGTCTCAAGGGACGCGGCGTCGATGACGGCAGCCCCCATCCCCCCGGACGGACCTGCCCTGACGCCCGGCTCTAATACAAAAGCTTTAGCCATTTGTTTATCACTCTCCGGCTCCTTTGATGCCGAGGACGTCCAGCTCCCACTCGTAGAGCCCCACCCCTCGGAGGTGGTCGCGGTTTCCGCGGAGGCTCTCGAGGGCGTTGATCCCCATCCCTCCCAACATCTCCCGGATCTCATGAGACCAGGCGGATATGAGGTTGCTGAGCCTCGTCGAGGCGATCTCCACGTTCAGCCTCCCGGATAGCCGGGGGTCCTGGGTGCATATCCCCCAGTTGCACTTGCCGGTGTAGCACTTCTGGCAGAGGGTGCATCCCATGGCTATCAGCGCCGCAGAACCTATGTAGACGGCGTCGGCGCCGAGGGCGATCGCCTTGACGACGTCGGAGCTGCACCGGATCCCGCCGGCGGCTATGATGGAGCACTGGTTCCTTATCCCCTCCTCCCGGAGCCTCCGGTCGAGGGAGGATATGGCCAGCTCCGTCGGAATCCCCACGTTGTCCCTGATCGCCTTGGGTGCGGCTCCGGTCCCGCCCCGAAGGCCGTCGATGGCGATGATGTCGGCGCCGGCCCGGACGATCCCCGAGGCTATTGCGGCGAAGTTGTGGACGGCGGCGATCTTGACGGAGATGGGCTTCTCGTAGTTTGTGACCTCCTTGAGGGCGGTGATGAGGGTCGATAGGTCCTCTATCGAGTAGATGTCGTGATGGGGCGCCGGGGAGATGGCGTCGGTCCCCTGGGGGATCATCCTCGTCTCCGCTACGGCGAGGGAGACCTTCTCTCCGGGGAGGTGGCCGCCTATCCCGGGCTTCGCCCCCTGCCCCACCTTGATCTCCACCGCCTGGGCGCAGTTGAGGTACTCGGCGTCGATCCCGAAGCGGCCACTGGCTACCTGGACGATGGCGCACCGACCGAACTCGTCCCGCATCTCCCGGGGGAGGCCGCCCTCGCCGGTGTTGAAGTAGGTCCCCGACCTGCAGGCCGCCGTCGCGAGAGACCGGAAGGCGTTGTAGCTGATCGCCCCGTAGGACATCGCCGAGAAGAGGATCGGGGTCTCCACCGTCAGGTTGGGGGAGATCTCGGTCCTTATCTCCACGTCCCCATCCTCGGCTCTGATGTCGAGCATGTCGGGCTTTCTCCCCAGAAAGGTGCGAAGCTCCATCGGCTCCCGGAGGGGGTCTATCGAGGGGTTTGTCACCTGGGATGCGTTGAGGACGATGTGGTCCCAGTAGATCCTGAAGGGCTTGTCGGAGCCGCAGCCCGTCAGGAGGACCCCTCCCGTCTCCGCCTGCCTCTTCAGGTCCTCGATCTTCTCGCGAGACCAGGAGGCGTTGGGGCGGTAGAACGACGGAGAGGGCCGGACGACTATCGCCTTCTCGGGGCAGAAGATGGCGCACCTCTGGCAGCCGGCGCACTTCTGCTCGTCGGAGGTCAGCCGGTCGGTGACCGGGTCGTAGGTATGGACCCCGAAGGCGCACTGCCTCTCGCAGCCGCGGCACGAGCCGCACCTCTCTTCGTCCCTGATGATCGAAAACTCTGGAAAGACGAATGATCTCATCAACAAACCCTCTTCATCCTATTCATGCTCTTAATCTCGCCGATGACCGGCTCGCCCCCCTTTGGGGTCCAGACCCGGTCGAGCTTCGGTGATATCAGTCTGATGGACGCCTCCTCGCTGGAGATGTAGAACATCTCCCCTTTCGTCGCCGCCGTGAGGGGGCGAAGCCTGATCCGGTCGGTGAGGCCGATCATCCGGCCCGTCTCCCCGATGATGACGGCGAAGGGGCCGTTCATCAGGAGCGGCCCGTAAGCCATCCGGAGGGTCGTCAGAAGCTTCTTCTCCTTCTCGTCCATCCGGTCGATGGCATTCCAGATCGGCGGCGCCAGGATCTTGGCGACTACGTCGATCGGCAGCCTCTGCCTCCTCATGAGCAGATCCGCAGCGTAGGCGATCACCTCGGTGTCGGTCTGGAGGGTGCAGGCGTAGCCGTACATCTCCAGGTACCAGCGGTTCGTCCCGTAGCTGGAGACCTCGCCGTTGTGGACGACCGTCGTGTCCAGGAGGCCGAAGGGGTGGGCTCCGCCCCACCAGGCCTGGGTGTTGGTCGGAAACCGGCCGTGGACCGTCCAGGTATGGGCCCGGTAGAGGCGGTCGAGCATGAAGTACTCGCCGATCTCCTCGGGGTAGCCGACGCCCTTGAAGCAGCCCATGTTTTTGCCGGAGCTGAAGACGTAGGCGTTCTCGATTCTGGTGTTCACCGCCATGATCTCTCCGACGATGTAGTCCTCGTCGGCCGTCGCCGCGTCATCCCCCTCTTTTCGGGGGAGGACGAAGTACCGCCAGAGGAGGGGCGGGTCCCTGACGAAGACGGAGTCGTCGGTGGGGATCTCCTCGTCGAAGTAAACATCGAACTTCCTGGAGAGGTGAGCCTCCAGCTCCTTCTTGGCCGCCCTTCTAGCCGGGTCCGTGGAGCCCGTGAACATGAGGTGGAAGGCGTAGAGGTCCCGGTGGTCGGGGTATATGCCGTAGGCTGCAAAGCCGCCGCCGAGGCCGTTACCCCTGACCCTCATGCTGGCTATAGCCTTCATCACCCCCTCTCCGGTGAACCGGTCGCCTTCCCGGTTCATCGCCCCGAAGATGGAGCAGGCGCAGATCTCCTTGTTGTAAAGCTCTCTACGGCTTCTTCTCTTCCGATGCATGATAACCTCAAACGCCATCCTTCGGCCCGATCTTTGCCGGATCGACGATGCGTGCAAACATGAAGTGGTCTCAATAAAGGGTTTATAGGTATTTGAGAAAGGTTGAGAAAGGTTCATAATTGTTATGAAGGAGTAAGGAAGGGGAAGATGGGGGTTTTTGGGGAGAGGGATGGGGGAGGGTCTCGAAGATCGAGGGCATGGGGTGAAGGGGCGAGGGCGGTTGGCCAGATGAGGTCGGAGGCGTCGGCAGCGAGATCAAAAGGAAGCGAGGCGAGGAGTTCGTTGACCAGAACAAAAGAGTAGCTGTAATTCGAGACTGCTGCAGAGTAATCGTTCAAGACGTTCATTTTAATTAAAATTCAAATATGCGATAACACCGAAACATTTTTCTTGCTATAAATTTCACCCAGACTCGAGGGATAACTAAAATGGACTTCATCGACAAAATCCGTGAATTAGCAGGGCGAATTCCTAATCAGGTTGGACATATCCAAACAGAAGAAGCCACAAAGAATGCTTTAGTTTTGCCATTCATTACTGCTTTAGGATACAATGTATTCGATCCGACGGAAGTGGTACCCGAATTCACGGCTGATGTCGGAACAAAAAAAAGGGAAAAGGTAGATTATGCTGTGCTTAAGGATGGAATGCCGATAATATTATTTGAATGCAAGTGGTGCGGTTCTGATTTAGAGAAAGAACATGCGTCTCAACTTTATCGATATTTCAGTGTAACTGATGGCCGATTTGGGGTTCTAACTAATGGAATAATTTACAGGTTCTATTCTGATCTAGAAAAGCAAAACAAAATGGATGATAAGCCATTTTTCGAATTTAACATGCTGGACATTGACGAATTACTCGTGGAAGAATTGAAGAGATTTACCAAATCATCCTTTAATTTAGAATCAATTCTAACAACGGCTTCTGAGCTTAAATATACCAGGGAGATAAAAAAGATCATTGAAGAACAAACTAAAGATCCGTCAGATGAATTCGTCAAATTCTTCGCGTCTCAAGTATATTCTGGGAGAATGACGCAACCAGTAAGAGAACAATTCGCTCAAATTACAAAGAAGGCATTGAAGCAGTTCATTAACGATAAAATCAGCGAGAGATTAAAATACGCCCTAGCAGAAGAGCGTATAATATCCGAAGGTGAGATGATAAAAGATGGTCCGGTTGAACAAGATGCTGAAGAGAAGCAACCGAGCGATAAAATTATTACTACTGAAGAAGAATATGAAGGTTATTATATAGTGAAGACCGTTTTGCGCGATTTTATTGATGCAAAGCGAGTGACGATGAGAGACGTCAAAAGTTATTGTAACGTTCTATTGGATAATAACAACAGGAAACCAATTTGCCGTCTTTACTTTAACGGTTTACAAAAGTATCTGGGTTTATTTGATGAACAGAAAAACGAGAAAACAGTTCCTATAAACGCGGTAGATGACATATATAAATATGAAAATAAATTAAAATCGATAGTAAAATATTACGATGGAACTTATCCCATCTGAGACGGTCAAGGATTTAGAGGTTCAAATATAAAATATTTTGAATTTTTAGGAGTGAAATATGAAGTGGATTCTTGGAGAAACATGCTTCTTAAAATATGTGATATCATGCAAGAATCTCATAAGGACCAATTCGAAAAAGTTCTCACATTATCGGGTCGAAAGAGGCCATATTTCACAAAGAATCCTGGAGAATTGAGATCATCAGAACGAATAAAAGGTACAGACATATATGTTGAGATAAATCTTAGTGCGAATATGATTGTAAGAATTTCGAAGAATATTATTTCTTTATTCGGCTATGCGGATGACGATCTTTTAGTCGAGATAAAATGAAGAATTTTTTAAGATTTATAGATTGAAGTGGAAGACACTTATGTGACCCCTCAGACCACACCTGATGCTCCCTAAAACCCACCATCCAGAGGAGGACGGGATAGGTCCACCCGCCTCTGCAGCCCCCCCGATCCCGAGGACCGTAAAGAAGCACTTTCGCCCCGGGGCGGCGAAGAGGAGGGCGAGGCCGGCCACGTCGAGGGGCGCATCAGGAAGAGACTCCTGAGATGCCGGGATCAAGTTCGTAGCCATTCATTCCAAAATGTTTTTAACCCATTAGAACTCCTTAACATATTTAAGCAATCCCGGTGGATGATGTCGCCGAAACATTTGGGAGATGAAGAGATATGATCGAATCCATTACGGGGATCCTGGAGTCGACCCCGCTGACATATAAATTTGCAATCATTCTGGGCGTGATCCTCGTCATAGCTGCGATCTGTCCTCCCTTGATATCAGCTCTCGTAAAACAGTCCATCGCTCTGACAGGAAGGCAGGCCCAGGCCCTGGCAGCGATAGGTTTAATTTTGATCGTTGTGGGTTCCTCAGGGCTGTACATGATGCCCAAACCCCCAAGAATAATAGATATCATCCCGCCTGCAGGTGAATTTACTACAGGAAGCACCATTACCGTCACAGTTCATGCTTCTGATCCTGACAAAGACAACCTCATATACGAGTTTCTTAGGAAGGGCCCTGGCACCGACGATCAGTGGTATAGCGTTCAGGGACCGTTGGAGGATAATTCCTGGAGCTGGGTGATATGGCCAGCTGATAAGGGGCCCAACTTCATCAAAGTCATCGTTTATGATGAGAGAGATCTGAATAAATCTGCTTGCAGGGAATATAAGATACGGCTACCAAACCAACCACCTAAGATCAACAGCAAATCAGCTGCAGAATTTGATGGATCGATTTGGAAGCTCGAAACGAACGCATCTGACGAAGATGGCGATCAGATCGAGTACAGGTTCTCAAAGTTCAATGGATCAAACCGCAACTGGGATATCATCTGCAACTGGTCAACGACAGACGAATGTTACTTGGACCGCTCAGGGAATGACGCCGGGAAGATGACGGTGAGGTTTGAAGTTCGGGACCACTATCATAGATATAAGATCGAGGATGGAGGCGATCACAAAATGGAGCTCAAACTTGCTAAAATCGCCTCCGAAACGGCTGATAATTTTCCAGTAAGTATAGACAACTCACCAAAGACCTGAGATGGGTCTCGACAGTTGAGAAGACCTGAGATAAGATCTCGCATGAAAGAAAAAATCAGGATAAAATATCATCGAGAGGATTACGTATGAAGACCACCGTATTGGCTTTGACCCTTTATCTGCTGGCCGGAATCTGGGCCGCATCCGCAGAGACCGTCGTGTATGATGAGATCCCCCTCAAATATCCCTGGTCAGGGTTTACAGGCAGCGATGGAGGAACCGACTCCCTGACGGTGGACCCCTTCTCCAAAGAGGCCCCCCACAGCGGAAATATCTGTGCCAAAGTAACTTACGACAGCTCCACCGAGACTTGGGCAGCCCTCTTCATCCAGGCCACCGGCGACTGGAGGCGGGGGCCCGGCATCGGCCTCGATCTGAGGGGGGCTACCACCCTCTCCTTCGCAGCCCGGGGGGCCCGGGGCGGCGAGGCCGTCACCTTCGGCTACGGGTACGAGCCCGACCGCAGCGGAACCGCCGACTCCTCCCGGAGCCGCGAGTCCCTCATCCTGGGGGATGAATGGAGAAGGTTCTCCATGGATCTGAGGGGAAAAGACCTCTCCTCCATCAGCGGGCTATTCAGCCTCCGGCTGGACGGAGAGGACAACCCTGGAGGGGCTACGATCTACATCGACGATATAAGGTACATGTAGGCTCGAATAGGGTAAAGCCGGAGGAGACGTGACGGGCGGCCCGTCCCCGCACCCCGACCCAGCTCCATCCCCGGCACGCTCGCAAACTCCAGCGCCCCCGGCGGGAGGCGGCCTCGGAGGAGGGGATAGCTATACCGCCCCCGACCCCCTCTCCCTCGTCCTCACCCTGATGGCATCCACCCGGCATTTCGCATTAACGGTTTGAACGCTCATTAATTTTCCTGCTATCGATTTTTTGAGAATAGATATCAATCGACTCTGTATAGAGATCAAATAAGGCCAGCTTCATAAAGAATAAGAATATAATTATTAAATTTTTATAATATACTGAATTGTTAATATCGTGTTGACAAATTCTAGTAAAATTATTTTAAACAAAATTTGAGTTAAACGTTTGAATTTATGCACATTTTGGCAAGCAATAAAATCTTAATTTTGCATAGACTTACTGCGGAATGCCGGATCCACCACCGGGTAGACGAAGATCTTGCCGTCCCCCGCCTCGCCGGTGTGGGCGGCATCGCAGATGAGGTCGATGAGCCGGTCGGCGTCTTCGTCCTCCACCACCACCTCCGACTTCACCTTGGGGAGAAACTCCACCTTGTAGTCTCCGGCCCACCGCTGGAGGGATACCCCGCTTCTGGCGGCCCCGCCCGCACCCCCGGCGCCGCGGGAGCGCCCTTCGCACGATCCCGCCCTCCAGGCGCCCTCGCCACCGACCGCCTTTTATGGATCGGCGCCGAATGTCGATCATGATAGTTCCACCCTCCATCGAGACCGACCGGCTCAAAATCAGGCGCCACGTCTTCGATGACTTCGGGCCGATGCGCTCCTTCTTCAGCGATGAGGCGGCGACAAGGCTCCTGGACATGACGCCAGAGCAGAAGACTAAGGAGGCCGTCCGAGGCCTCCTGAATGCGGTGATCGCCTCCTACGACGCGGAGGAGCCGATCTTCGCCATGGCCGTCGTCGAGAAGGAGATGGGAAAGTTCGTTGGCTCCTGCGGCATGGCCCCAGTCGACCTGGAACCCGGCGAGATCCAGATCTTCTACGTGATCCTCCCCGAATATCAGGGCCGAGGCTTCGCCTCAGAGGCGGTGGCGGGCCTCGTCGAGTACGCCTTCTCGAATCTTGGGGTGGAGAGGCTCTTCGCCTCCATGGCCACCGAGAACGCCGCCTCGGTGAAGGTCGCCGAAAAGCTGGGGATGACCTTCGAGGGATCGGCCGAGAAGGAGGTGAACGGCGTTGTATATCGGGGGCGCCGCTACAGCCTCGCCAAAAGCCGGTTCTTCGAGGTCAGGGGAAAAGGGAGGAATTAAAAAAGCTTTGGGGCGGGGAAGGGCGGATCGGAGAAGGGGGGTGCACTGCGGTTATACCGCCCCCGACCCCCTCTCCCTCGTCCTCACCCTGATGACGTCCACCACCGGGTAGACGAAGATCTTGCCGTCCCCCGCCTCGCCGGTGTGGGCGGCATCGCAGATGAGGTCGATGAGCCGGTCGGCGTCTTCGTCCTCCACCACCACCTCCAGCTTCACCTTCGGGAGAAACTCCACCTTGTAGTCGCCGGCCCGCCACTGGAGGGATACCCCCTTCTGGCGGCCCCGCCCCTTGATCTCCGTCGCCGACATGCCGGGAAAGCCGTTTTTGTCCAGGACCTTTCTCACCGAGCTGAGCCTCTCGGGCCTTATTATAGCCTCAACCTTCTTCATCTCAGAATCCTCCTAGATCCGCTTCGAACTACAACCCCCAACCCCACCATCTTCACCGAGCTCTTCAGACGTAAGCCCCCTCGCCGTGCTGGCTGATGTCGAGGCCCACCGCCTCCTCGTCGTTGCCGACCCGAAGGCCCATGGCCGCATCCACCGCCTTTGCGATCACGAAGGTGGCGACGAAGGAGTAGACCCAGACTATGGCGACTGCCGCCGTCTGGACGAAGAGCTGGGAGGGGTTGCCCGCAAGAAGGCCCGAGGCGCCGATGGAGGCGAAGATCCCAGTGGCGACGACCCCCCAGGTCGACCCGATCCCGTGGCAGGCGAGGACGTCCAGGGAGTCGTCGACCCTCCTGCCGCCCCGGATGAAGAGGATCGCATAGTAGCCGACGATGGCGGCGCCTACGCCTATCGGCACCGCGGCGATGGGGGTCACAAACCCGGCGGCAGGCGTTATTGCCGCAAGCCCCGCCACCGCCCCCGTCACGATCCCCAGGGCGCTCGGCGCCCGGTCCCGCCAGGAGAGGAACATCCAGGTCGTCGCCGCAGCGGCGGCGGAGGTGTTGGTGGCGACGAAGGCGTTGGCTGCGATCCCGTCGGCGGCCAAGGCTGACCCAGCGTTGAACCCAAACCACCCAAACCAGAGGAGGGCAGCCCCCAGAACTGTGGTGGGTATGTTGTGGGGCTCCATCGGGTCCCTCCCAAAGCCCCTCCTGGGACCGATGACCATCGCTATCGCGAGAGCAGAGACCCCAGCGCTGATGTGGACGACGATCCCGCCGGCGAAGTCGAGGGCCCCCATGGCGGAGAGGAAGCCGCCGCCCCAAACCCAGTGGGCTATGGGGTCGTAGACGAGGGTCGCCCAGGCGAGGGAGAAGACGAGAAATGAGCTGAACTTGATCCTCTCGACGTAGCTCCCCGTGATCAGGGAGACGGTGATGACGGCGAACATCGCCTGGAATATCATGAAGGTGAGGGATGGTATGGACAACCCCTCCATCGCCTCCATCCCCACCCCTCGGAGGCCCAGATGATCCAGGCCACCGATGACGCCGCCGATGTCGGTGCCGAAGGCGAGGGTGTACCCGACAAGGATCCACTGGAGGCTTATCGTCCCCATGATCGCAAAGCTGAATATTATCGTCGATATGGCGTTCTTCTTTCTGACCATCCCTCCGTAGAAGAGCCCCACCCCGGGGATCATGAGAAGGACGAGGGCGGCGCTGAAGAGGACCCAGGCGTTGTCGGCAGAGTTTATCTCGGACTCGGCAGCGACGTTCCCCACGATCCCAAAGAGCGCAGCCAACAGGAAGATCGCGCGCAAAGGCAGATTCATGAATTGAGAGAAAGGCGTCTATTTAATAAGCATATTTATGTTTTAATATGTTAGAATCCTAAGATATATGAAATTTTCATAACGAAGACTTGACCAAATGAAGATAAAAGATCCCCGCAGACCGTCGATAGAAGAACCGCCGAATTCAAAAAGACCGGCTGCGAAAAAGGGGGGTCGTCCGGAGGGTGTTTTCCCATCGATCCGGACGACGGAGTTTGCCGTCAGCTTCGCCGGTCTGGCCGCCTAAAGCAGAGGCAGATACTTCTCGATCTCCCACTTGCTGACATCGGTCCTGTACTCGTCCCACTCCACCTTCTTCGATGCTATGAAGTTGGTGAAGACATGCTCGCCCAGCGCCTCTCTCATGAGGTCGCTATTCTCGGTGAGGGCCAGAGCCTCGATGAGGCTTCCGGGGAGGGACATGATCCCGGCTTTCTCCTTCTCCGCCTCGGTCATCTTGAATATGTCCCGCTCGATCGGCTCGGGAAGCTCGTACTTGTTCTTGACCCCGTCCATCCCGGCGGCGAGCATCACCGCAAAGGCGAGGTAGGGGTTGGCGCCTGGGTCTGGGCTCCGATACTCGACCCTGGTGGCGTTCTCCTTTCCGGGCTTGTACATCGGCATCCGGACGAGAGCCGACCTGTTCCTCCTGGCCCAAGATATGTAGACTGGAGCCTCGTATCCGGGGACGAGCCTCTTATAGGAGTTGACCCACTGGTTCGTCACCGCCGTGATGACGGGAGCGTTCTTCATAAGACCCGCTATGTAGTGCTTGCCCAAATCGGAGAGGTTGTATCCGTCGTCGGGGTCGAAGAAGGCGTTTCTTCCCCCTTTGAAGAGCGACTGGTGGACGTGCATCCCCGTCCCGTTCTCCCCAAAGATCGGTTTCGGCATGAAGGTGGCGTAGTAGCCGTGCTGCTGGGCTATCTCCTTGACGACGATCCTGTAGGTCATGACGATGTCGGCCATCTTCTGCGCCTCCTGGTAGCGGAGGTCTATCTCGTGCTGGGAGGGGGCGACCTCGTGGTGGCTGTACTCGACGTTGATCCCCATCGACTCCAGGGTCAGGATCGTGTCCCGTCGCAGGTTGCTCCCCGCGTCCATCGTCGTCATGGCGTCGAAGTAGCCGCCCTTGTCCAGGATATCGGTCCCACGGTCGTCTTTGAAGTAGAAGTACTCCAGCTCCGGGCCGACGTAGAGGTCGTAGCCCATATCCTTCAGAGCCGCCAGGTTCCTCTTCAAGACGTACCTCGGGTCGCCCTCATAGGGGCTACCGTCCGGCTGGAGGATGTCGCAGAACATCCTCCCGACGTTCTGACCCTCCTTCGCCCTCCATGGGAGGATCGAAAAGGTCTCGGGGTCGGGCTTAGCTACCATGTCGCTCTCTTCGATCCGGGCGAACCCCTGGATCGACGAGCCGTCGAAGCCCATGCCCTCCTCAAAAGCCCCTTCCAGCTCCGATGGAGAGATTGCAAAGCTCTTGGGGAGCCCCAGAATGTCTGTGAACCACAATCTTACGAACTTGACGCCCTTTGATTCGATCGCCTCAAACACCTTATCCTTGCTGGACGACGTTACCATCTCTTTTTTGCCTCCGGACAAAAGAGTCATCCCCGGCGATTTATATCTTTTTGAGACGATTTCACAATAGATATGAAGTTTTAAGATCGAAAAACCCTCGAACGCCGGAGAAAAATAGAAAACTGATCCTCAGATCGTTGATCCTCAGATCAGGCGACCTGATCATCCGGCGCCAGGTCGATATAAAGGGCCCTGAGCCCCTCCTCCTCGTCTACGATCCCGTATATCGGGTAAGTTCCTGCAAGCTGGGGTATCGTAAACCCGCCCTCCACAGGGTCTGCCACCGTCAAGTTGCCGCTGACTATCGATACGTAACCCAGAAGGGCGAGATCGTCGAGGTCGCCCTTCGCCTCCTCTATCTCCTTTTGGAACGCGGTCCTGAAGTCGGGAAACTCAGCTTTGGTGAAGGTGAAGGGGTGCCAACCTCTATCCTCCTTCTCGCTGACGATCCAGGGGCCGCCTATCCCCTTCTCGAACCGCTCCTGGGCCCCCTCCTCTCCAAAGGCGAATTCGACCTGGCCGCCCGCCGGGGCGACCAACGGAAGTACCAAGGCCATCAGCCCTAAAAGCACAACGGATGTCCTCATCTCAATATCACCCTCTATCCTCTCGTCCTACCTTTGTTATTGCAGATCTATCCGGAGATCTTCGACCGGATGATGCGATATCCACCGCTGGCGATCATACCTTCTCCACCGCTCAACGCCGCCACATCTCTTGGGATCCGGACTCTTCGATGGGATTAAAAGGTCGAACTCGCTCATCCCTTCTGCCCTTCTCCGGTCGAAATCGGTCCGACCTTCTCCACTCCGTCGGTTGAGGTCCAGCCCCAGACTGGGATATCAAACAAAAATATATAATGTTTCTGGCCGGAGGTACCGAAGGGGCCGTCCTTCTGCCCCACCCCTCCAAAATGTCGGCGCAAAAGGGCGATTGGATCGGCGATGGATGGGCTTTCGATAGAGACCTTGGATCAGGAGTTTCTGTGGAGCTTTCGGCTTCATGAAGAGGATCGAGAGGATCATCGACCCCAGAAGGGGTCTTTATTCCTCTTGATCTCCAGAAACTTCTCCAGAGCCTCCAGCTCGTCCTCGGAGAACCTCTGCTTCAGCTCGGCCTCGATGATCTTGACGTGCCGCTCGGGGATGTTGACGTAGAGGATGTCGCCCTCGTGGATCTGGCGGCCGACGGTGGGCCCGTCTATGGAGACCGCCACCTCCTTTCCGACGCTGGCGGATCCGACGTTCTCGCCGCTCATCTGGACGCCCTTCACCGTCCCGACCACGGCACCGTCCTCCCTCATCAGGGTGACGCTATTTGTGATCTGGCCGCCCACCACCTGGACCCCGACGACCGCGGGCTTGGACTGTCTGAAGACATAGTCTGGAATGATCCTGATCATCCCGGGCCTTATCACCGCCTGGAGCCTCTCCTGCTCCATCCTCATCTTCTGGTCGCCGACCCAGTCGTCGTAGTTCTCGATGAGGGTGTAGATGACGTCGGAGAGGAAGATCGGCACGTCGCTCTTCTGGACCTCGGAGAGGGCGTCGGGGAGGATCTTGACGTTGAAACCCAGGACCGCAGAGTACAGGGGGTCTTGGATCGCCGCCGCCCTGATGACGTCCCTTCTTGTGATGGGGCCGACGTCGGCGGCGTGGATCGGTATCTCCTTGGACTCCAATTCGCCCACCAGCGCCTCGAGAGATCCGATGGTGTCGGTCTTGATGATCACCCCCACGTTCTCGGTATCTATCCTCGCCGTCTCCAGCTCCGACTTGATATCCTCTGCCACCAGATCGACGTCTTCGGCCTCGCTCACCACCCTAACCGTGGAGCCTGCAAGGGCGCTCTCAATTCGAGGGGCCGAAACCTTTACGCCGCTGGCGGCTGCCACGTGCTTCACCGGAAGAAACCGTTCTTCGCTCCTGATCTCCGAGAGGGGCCTGGGCTTCAGGAGCGCCCTGATCTTGGTGACGATCGGCTCTTTGAGGGTCCCCACGACGATGGTATCTCCGGCCCGAAACTCGCCGTCATAGAGTATGACGTCGAGGGTGGTCCCAAGGCCTCGTTCCTCCTTCACCTCCAGGATTGTCCCGACCCCGGGGCCGCTGGCCCTGATCATCAAGTTCTCCTTCAAAAACTTCTGGGCGAGCCCCAGAAGGACCATCAGAAGGTCGGGGACCCCCTCCCCGGAGATGGAGCTGACCGGCACTACCCCCACGTTCTTGGTGAAGTCGCTGATCCGATCGTACCGATCAGAGTTGAAGCCGTATTTGTAAAGCTCCCCTATCAGCTCGTAGATCCGGTTGTCCAGGTCTCCGCGGACCCTTTCGCTCTGGGCTTTGAGGGTCGCGGCGAGGGGCGCCCCTTTCACCGGCTGCCATCCTGAGATCCTGTCGATCTTGTTCGCTGCCACCACAAAGGGTGTGCGGTAGCGTTTGAGGATATTTATCGACTCTATAGTCTGGGGCTGGAACCCCTCGTTGACGTCGACGATGAGGATGGCGAGGTCGGCGAGAGATCCGCCCCTGCTCCGCAGGGAGGTGAAGGAATGGTGGCCGGGGGTGTCGATGAATAGGAGGCCCGGGATCTGGAAGTCGCCTCTATATATCGGTCCGCAGACATCCTTGATGACGTTCAGGGGGATCTCGGTGGCTCCGATGTGCTGGGTTATAGCTCCCGCCTCGCCGTCGGCTATGGTGGTCCCTCTGATCTTGTCGAGGAGGGTCGTCTTGCCGTGGTCCACATGGCCCATCACGCAGACGATGGGGGTTCTCAGGTTGGACTCGGCCAGACCCTTCGCCTTCTTCGCCTTCCTCGATTTCTGCTTCATGACCGATCACATCCGGACCCCGTCAGTTCCAAAGGCTGCGATGTGGCCGCCTCCATGGAAATCTAGCTTGACGTATCCCCGGCTCACTCGTAGAGCCAGGCCTCATCTATCCTGGTGTATCTGGATATTTCGGATTCTTCGAAGTGGAGGGCGATCTCTCTTGCCGCCGACTCCGGCGAGTCGGAGCCGTGAATTACGTTCCGCCCCATGTCAAGGCCGAAGTCTCCCCGAATGGTCCCCGGCTGGGCTTTCGTGGGGTTTGTCGCCCCGTTCATCTTCCTCACCTCGGAGATGGCGTCTTTGCCCTCCACCACCATCGGAACCGAGGGGCCTGAGGTGATGAAGCCGACGAGGTCACCGAAGAAGGGCTTCTTCTTATGCTCGACGTAATGCTCCTCGGCGACGTCGAGGGGGATGGTCCTCATCTTCATGGCAACTATCTTCAGCCCTTTCGCCTCTATCCTCTGGACGATCTTGCCCACCAGGCACCGCTGGACGCCGTCGGGCTTGATCATGACGAAGGTACTCTCCAAGCCCTACCACCCTTTGATCGCCCACTCGATCCTTCTTGGGACTCTGCGCAGCTTGGTCATGTTCTTCTCGCATTTGGACGAGCAGAAATAGAATACGGTGCCGTCCCTCTTGGCGTAGATCTTCCCTGTTCCGGCCTCGATATTCCGGTTGCAAAAGGAGCACTTTCTCTCTTCCATGAGACCTCACCTGGTGGTAAGCTTCTTGGCTTCTCTGGCGGTCTCCAGCAGCATCAGAACGTCCCCCATCCTGATGGGGCCCATGCAGTTCCTGGTGATGATGCGCCCTTTGTTGCTGCCCTCCAGAATTCTGCACTTGATCTGGGTGGCCTCACCGTGCATCCCGGTGTTGCCTATGATCTCTATGACTTCGGCGGGAACTCCGTCCCAATCGTCTGCCATCAGCTACACCCCTACTTCAGGGCCTGGGCCTTCTGAACTATCTCGTCCAAAACGTCCTTACCCTTCCCCGGCTCCAGGATGGCCACGGCCGCGCTTTTAACCCTCATGCCGCAAGCGGCGCCGATCTCGCTCTGTTTTTTGACGTAGATGTAAGGAGTCTTCTTCTCTTCGCAGAGCGGCGGGATATGGGCCACGATCTCAGGAGGCTCCACGTCTTCGCCCACCACCACGAGCTTTGCTATGCCGCGCTCGATGGCCTTGGTCGTCTCGTTGGTCCCTTTCTTGAGCCTTCCAGTATCGCGAGCCAGCTCGATCGCCTCCAGGGATTTGGAGGCCAGGTCGGCTGGAACGTCAAATCTTACGTATATCGGTCTTGCCATAATTTATTCTCCTTCAGGGCGGTGCCCGTCATCATTCATCGCAAAAGTCGCCCCAAACGGCTTAGCTGATGGGGGCCGCTTCCCAGCTAAAAAGGTTGCGCTATGGAGCGACGAACGCTCCGAGCGTCTCTGCCAGGTTCTGGGTTTCCACCGATCCCGAGACCGCCGTGATCCCGTCAGCAGAAGATATCTCAAGGGCGTAATCCCTCGCCAGATCGAAGACCCTCCTCTCGCTTTCGCCGCGAAGTGATAGGTACTTTGCCGTCAAGTAATAGCCGCCTTCGTAAGGGCTCACTCCCAGGTAGGACTCAAGGTAAACTCCGCCCAGGGGCGGCACGAATCCGGGGTTATCGACGACGTCCTTTCCGAGAGATGATATCTGAAGGGCGTCAACCTCATCGTAAGGGAGGACGAACTCATCGGTGGTGGGGGCTTGGCCCGCCAAGACGTCCAGGATCGTCCTGACGGAGGGCTCGCCTCCGAAGAGGACGGGAGTTCCCATGACGGTGAAGATATCCGTCGTCCCCAGGGGTATCATCTGGTATCCGTTGTAGAGTATTGCGAGGCTTTCAACTCCAATGCGGGCGGGCTTCGTCCAGTGGAACTCCACAATCTCGTCTCGAAAGAGCCCCCAGGATAACCTGTCTATCGGTTCTGGGTAGAGGTTCACCTGATCTCTATAGGTGAGGCCCACAGTCAGCGGAAGGGAGAGGGCCGCAGCCTCGTTGAGATCCTCAGAGGCTGTCATGTCGATCCAGAAGGCGAAGACCAGGTCCTGTGGATACATCCCCAGAGCGTCACCGACGCCATCGAAGTCCCAGCTGATGAGCCTTCCTCCGACCCCGAAGTCCGAGGGGTTCCAGGCCCCTCGGGAGACGGTCTCGACGGGCCCACCGTCCCGCATGACGAAACCGGCGAAGGTGGAGAATATCATTATGCCGGCGATGAAGACCGCCACTGTAATGGCCCATGATCTCTGATTCATCAGGGGTCGGTGGACGATCCGATCTTATTTAATTCTTTGTCGAAAATAGCGGCTCGTCCTGGGAGTAGCTCCTCCCAAGGACGATGGCGGTCTGGGCCCGCTCCAGCTCCCGGCCGAGGTATCCGGCGTGATCGAGCCTGGTGATGAGCCCCCGGTCGACGATCTCCGCCAGGAGGTCCCGGGCCGACCCGCCCACCAGGGTGACGGCGTCGTGGATGACGACGATCTTTCCTTTCGCGACGCCTATCCTGAAGCTTCCGGCGGGGTCCATCTCCATCCGGCGGCCGCCGACGGCGACGGTTCCGTCTCCGTCTACTCCGTCAACCCCCTCACCTCCGCCGCCACCGCGGCCGCAGGCCTCCACCACAACAAACTCCTCCGGCATCTCCGCCTCGGGGCGGCGGCGCTTCTCCTTGAGGACGAGGAGGTCGACCCCCAGATCTTTGGGGGGGGTCCCTCTCGCGCCGGCGAGATGGACCATCTCGCTCGCCCTCCGAAGCTCCCGGATGCTGCCGTGGGCCTTATCGCTGTACTCGGGGGTGAAGAGGACGCTTCCCCCCACCTCCGCCCCGATGGCGGCGAGAAGTCCGTTGGCCCCGGGAGAGTCGGCGTCGAGGAGCTCCGTCACGTTCCCCGCGCCGAAGAATAGAGGGACCTTGGGAAAGGCCTGATGAAAGTCGCGGTACCTGCAGATCGATTCGGCTAGGCCGAGGAGCGGCGGGCTCAAGACCGGGTCGGCCATGGCAGAGACGCCCAGGGCGAGGGCGCGCCGGAGGTTCTCCGCGAGGCTCGCCTCCGGACCCGGCAGGACGACCGCCGGCACCCCGGCCTCGGCCGCCATAGGCCCCACATCCTCCAAATTCGAGCCGTCGAGGCTGAGGACCAGGTCGCAGCCCGCCTCGATCCCGGCTTTGAGGAGATCGGGCTGGAGGGTGTCGACGGAGACGGGAAGGCTGGTCGCTTCCCGGGCCACCCGGACGGCCCGGGCCACAGCGGCGGGCTCGGCGTCCAGCGGAATCCCTAAATCGATCATATCCGCCCCCTCGCGCTCATAGTGGCGGACGATCCCTGCGAGCTCCCCGTCATCGAAGCGGGTCGCGTCGACTATCTCGGCCAGGACCTTCATCCGGCTCGCACCGCCGACCTTGACGCCTTTGATCGACAACGGCGCATAAGATCCCGCCTCCAGGGAAGAGATGGCGGCCCGGGCCTGCGACCTCATTTTCTCCTCCAGCAGGACGCAGGCGGGGACGGTCGCCGAGAGCTCGACCGAGTCCAGGAGGGGCAAGACGCTCCGCAGGTCGACGGCGTGCTTGGGCCCGAGCCGGACCATCGTGCCCAGCTCCGCGGCGACGGGGCCGAAGTCGGCGGTGATAGCCCCCGGTATGAGGATCAAGTCGTAGCCCGAGGGCGAAGCCTCCCGGAGCATCTTCGGGGTTATGAAGGAGGCGACGTCGACATTCATCACTAGGACGTCGGCCCGGTCTCCAACGGCCTCCCTCACCATCCCCTCGGCGAGCCTTCCGGTCACGGCAAGCGCTCTCATGGGGTGGGTGTAGGTGGCGGGAGGTGAAAAAGGCTGTGGAGAGTGCTAATTAAAAAAATTATGCGTGTCACTGATCATTTTTTAATTATTAATTTCAATAAAAGCCCCTCTATATAGGCCATATCTCATGATCGTTCCTACTAGCAAAATAACAGAAAATAGCGAATATAATCCAAGGAAGGTCGCTAACCAAAGTAATACCATAAAAAATGCAGTCTCGATTTGAATACCATTAATAATTATATTTAAAGTAACAATATTTGGAGTTAGGTATGCTATCGCGTTGGAAACGATACTGCATCCTAATAATATTATATCATAATAAAATAAAAATAGGATTTTTTCATAAACTTTTACATTCTTTAACATAAGAATAAAGTTATCATCAGAAATAGATACGACTATTGCAAGACCAGCAATGATAACAGCTATCAAGGCCGATGAAACAGTTATAAACTGAGGACAAATTATATTGATCGTTACCTCCAAATGGTTTAAATATAAAACAATAAATACAAAAGTAGTTGTTAATATTAAAGAGAAAATAAGATCTATAGATTTAATGATATTTCCTTTTCCATAATTATTAAGCAATGCCCAGAACTTTGTATCACCGTAGTTCAAGCATTATCCCTCTTCCCGATGAATGAACTCATTATATTTTCTATAGAATCCCCTTGTTATATATTCAGGCTCGTCAGCAACCTCGATTTCAGCTCGTATAATTTCATCTTTAGATTTAATTTTCTCAATTTGTTCGTCTTTTTTTGCCACGATTGTATATTGACCATAACCTGCGCTACTTAGCGCTATTCCTTGTTCAATTATTGTATCTTCAACCGTTAGGCCGTCTTCTTTATTCTTAAATTTCAAGTTAGCTTCTTTTGTCCCGCTATTTTTTAGCATATCATCCAGTGGCTTAAATAAAGGATCGTCATGCGGATTTGAAGGCGTTACTTTTAATTGAACTTCTAGTATCTTATCAAACCCTCTCAATTTATCGAATATTCGTTTGGTCTCTTGCATTAAATCAATCTTTAACGAAGATAAATCTCCGCTAAAATGTTGCTTGTATAAATATGAAAAAATCTCTGTAAATTGTTTTATAGATATGTCTGGCAATTTCTCTTCAAAAATGATATCTTGTGTGTCAGTTATTATTATAAAATTTGACCAAGAAAGCGCTTTAGGCTCCTGCACAGATACCTTTTTAAATGATTTTTCTCTACGATCCCAAATAGCTTCTTCAAACTCCATATTTATTTTACCTAGCCTTGCAAAAATTACTTTCTTACCATTTAAGTCCATAGTTAAATGATCTCCGATAGACCATATGAATTTATCAGCTCCTTTTCCTTTACGTTGTTTATATTCTTCGCCACTTGAAATCAAACTTAAAATTTTATCTCCAAAACTCTCAGTTTCCCAATTGGATACAACATGTACTTTACCCATCACAATTGTGGATAATCTCTCTTCAGTCATTTGGCATTCTCCTCTCTAAAGAGTTCATGTTGAATTCTATTCTCTGCTTTTTATCTGAGGTGTCTTTTAAGATTTGATTTGATAAGTTACCGACTCTGTGAAAGTCCTACATTGGTCATCGGTTAAGGGAAAAATCGCGATGCAATAGCATTCCTGGTAGCAAGTCCTCCAAGTCTGGCGGGATCAAAATGGGTGCAGCAATCCGTTCTCAAATTCTGACCTCATTCTTTCAACGCATAAAGCGTAATATGAACTTCAAGATAAAGGCATTTTATTTCCTTAACCGATGACCGATGGAAAGTCCTATAGGTATATCAGTATTGCCCCAAATTGATGATTTCTTCTACGATATCAAAACGGTTTCGACAAAATCGAAATTAAACCCCTTGGCCACCTCGCAAGAGCCGCCCAGTTCACTCATCGATGTACTCCGTGATCCTCGTCTGCGCGAGGCGGCAGACCTCGCCGGGGATCTCGACGGGATAAACCCCTGTGAGACAGCCCATGCAGAGGCTCTCCCGGGGAACGCCGATTGCTTCGACCAGCCCCTCGTGGCTGATGTAGCCGAGGGAGTCCGCGCCGATCACCGCTTCGACCCCGGCGACGGTCTTGTGAGCGGCGATCAGCTCGTCCCTCGTCGCCATGTCGATCCCCATGTAGCAGGGGGCGAGGATGGGGGGGCTTCCGATCCGGACGTGGACCTCCTCGGCCCCGGCGGACTTCACCATGTCCACGATCCGCCGGCTCGTCGTCCCCCGGACGATGGAGTCGTCGATCATGATGATCCTATTCCCCTCGATGTTGGGGCGGATGGTGTTCATCTTCAGCCGGACTGCCGTCTCCCTCAGCTCCTGGCCGGGCATGATGAAGGTCCTGCCTATGTAGCGGTTCTTCATCAGACACTCCCGGTACTTTATATCGGACCTCTGGTGGTAGCCGACGGCGAAGGTGATCCCCGAGTCGGGGATGGGCGTCACGGTATCCGCGTCGCAGGGGTGCTCTTCGGCGAGGGCGGCCCCGATCTTGACCCGGACGTCGTAGACGAGCCTGCCGTCCATGATGCTGTCGGGCCTGGCGAAGTAGATGTACTCAAAGACGCAGTGGGCCGGGCACTGCTGGTGGGATAGCTGGTAGAACCGGACGTCGCCATCTTTGGCGATCACCATCTCCCCGGGCCGAACGTCCCTCACCAGGGTCCCGTTGAGGGTGTCGATGGCGACGGACTCTGAGGCGATGATGATGTCGGAGTCGGTCTTTCCGACGCAGAGGGGCTTTATCCCCAGGGGATCTCTCACCGCTATTATGAGATTTCCCGCGAGGATGACGATGGAGTAAGAGCCGACTGCCTTGCGGATTATCGTCCTGACCGCCTCGGCGGGGTCCTCCCGCTCCAGCATCGCCCGAACGAAGAGGCGGGCGATCACCTCGGTGTCGGAGGTGGAATGAAAGACCTCCCCCTCCGCCTCCAGCTCCTCTTTGAGCTTTCCTGCGTTGACGAGGTTCCCGTTGTGGGCGATGGCGACGGAGCCCTCCCTGTACTTCACCAGGATGGGCTGGCTGTTCTTGAGCGCTGATTCTCCCGCCGTAGAGTACCTGACGTGACCTATGCCGGTGGCCCCACCCAGGGCTTCGATCCGGGCGTTGTTGAAGACCTCGGCGACGAGCCCCATGGCCTTGTGGGTCCAGACGACCTTCCCGTCGTATACTGAGATCCCGGCCGACTCCTGGCCTCGATGTTGCAGGGCGTAAAGGGCATAATAGATCGACTTGGCCACGTTGCGACACGAATCTCCCGAGGAGATCCCCACCACGCCGCACTTGTCCTGCAACCCGGACCTCCGCTCAGCTTCCGCCGTGGTTGCTGCTGTATCTCTGCCAGCCGTAGCCCCGGAGCCTCTTGGACTTGCCGAAGCCGCAGGATGCGCAGGCCTTGTTATGGAAGTTGAAGGATACCTTGCCACAGCGACGACACTTGACGTGCGTCTTCTTCTGGCGCCTTCCCATGGATGGGGTGCCTTTTGTCATTTATTTAACCTCACGGTGAAATGTAAACCACGTTATCTCCTCGGACTACGACCGTTCCGAGCTTCTGCGAATCTTCTTCCTCTCCTATCTCCTCGGTGTTGTCGAGCACCAGGTTCATGTGGATGTCGTAGCCCTGAAGCTCTCCTCTAAACGCCCTTCCGTCCTTCAGCTTGACTATTACGGGCCCGTTCAGCGATTCATTTAAAATATCAAGGGGTCTCTGAGCCATCGGCCTCTCTCCAGTCTGATAGACAAAAGCTATGGCGAGACTTGCACGTTGCGTATTTAAACTTGTCGGGGAATTGGGGTTTTATGAAGATCAAATCCAGGCACCACCTCAAGGGGAGCGAGTCGAAGAAGATCCTGAGGTTGATTGAGCCGTTCCTGGAAGAACCCCGAAATATGCGAGGTCTCTCTCTTGAGGTAGCCGAGACAGATCAAGACTTCAACCTGGTCCTCTTGAAGGGGAGGCCCATATTCATGATGATGGAGGGGCGACCTTTCTTCACCGTCCGGGGCGCTCTGGAGTTCAAGCCGAAGAAGAAGATAGTGGTGGTGGACTCCGGAGCCGTCAGCTTCATCGTCAACGGAGCCGACGTCATGGCTCCGGGGATCGTGGATGCAGACCCAGAGATCGAACCCGGAGATCCGGTGGTGATCGTCGAGGAGAAGCACAGAAAGCCCCTCGCCGTCGGCGTAGCCCTCCTCCCCGGCCCCGAGATGAGAGGGTCAGGAAAGGCGGTAAAGTCGGTCCACCACGTCGGAGACGACCTCTGGGATATGACGGGCTAAGATCCAAAACGAGAATAATTCCGAGGTTCCCGGCGGACCCCATCTCTGAAGACCTCTCGAAAGAATGTTATACATCCGAGGCCAAAGGCGGTCTCCATATGTACGAAGACATTGGAACCCTGATAAGGACGGGTTATGAGACCTGGAGGCAAAACCTCAACCTTGCCGTCCCCTTCGTCCTCATGATCGTCGCGATGATGATCCTGGGCATCTTCACGGTGGTTGTAGCTTTTTATCCTCTGATCACCGGATCTCCCGAGGCGTTCTCCACGGCGGGGGAGATGGGATCCCCCGAAGAGCTGGCAGAACTCCTCAAGTCCGCTGCTAACCTGGGTATGGCGGCGGCGGTCCTCCTCGTCGGCGTTCTTCTGATCTACCTGGCCTCCAGCTTCTTCACCGCCGGAGCCATAGGGATGGCGAGAAAGGCGACACTGAAAGGAAAGACCACCTTGAAGGATATGTGGGCCTCGGGAAGGCGCCATTACCTGAGCCTCTTTATGGCGGAGGTGATCATGATGGCCTTGATCATAGCCGGGGCCGTAGCCCTCTCCCTCCCCTTCATCTCGGAGATATCGGCAGCTCTTGCGGCAAGCGAGCCCGAGTTCGGCTCCCTCGTCCTCTGGATGATCCTCCTCATCGCCTACGCCCTTCTGATATCCCTCCTCCTGGCGATGGTACCCTACGCCCTCGTCGTCGAGGATCTCGGCCCCATCGGCGCGATAAAAGGAGGGATCGGTTTCTTCCTATCGAAGAAGATGGACGTATTTCTCATCTGGCTCGTGGTGATGGCGGTTTCCATGGCGATCCAGTTTGCGGCAGTCCCCTTCTCTGGATCTGAGGCTGCCAGCGCCTTCTTCTCCACCCTGAGCGGCGTCGTCGGCATCCTGGTGATATCGCCCCTCACCACCGTCTGGTGGACGAGGCTCTACATGACCAGGACCGGCAAGATCCCGGAGGCGCAAGCCGTCCCGAACGAAGGGGTGAAGTATCTGTAGGTGGGATACCCCCGGGCATGAGCATGCTATCGAACTTCAAAAGGAGGGGTGTGGGTTACCAGACTCTGGTGGCGGGGATGATATTCTTCCTAGTCTACACCCTATACCTCGACCGGATCGGAAACCCCAGCCTCGGCGAGTCCTTCCTCGCCGCGGCGATCTTCGCCTCCAGCTACTTCGTCACATCGACGGTAGTCCTCCGGAGAAGGGGCAAGAGGAAAGAGTAGCCGAGATCGGCGGGCATAGGTCGTCCGTGGAGCCGCCGAGTCCCCCCTCGCCGGATCTGTCGATAAAAACGTTCACGGCCGCGCGCCGCTCATCTTGCGCAGCAGCTCCTCGCCGCCCTTGCTCCCCCGGGCGAAGATCAGGTCGCCGGAACCCAGGGTCACCCTGGCCTTGGGGTTGTAGGTCCATCTCCCACCCCGCTTCACCGCCAGGACGTACATCCCCGTCTCCGTCTCCAGGTCCAAGTCGCCGAGGGTCTTTCCGTCCATCTCCGCCCCGGCAGCTATCTCGACCCTGGTGATCACCTCGTCCGACTCCCTCATGGCCATCGCCAGGATCGGGTGGGGCTCGATCTCGTGGAGGACGACGTTGGCTATCTTGAGGGCGGCGTCGCTGATGATCTCCGTCGAGACGGCGAGGTGGAGGAGCCCCCGGAGGTTCTCGATGTCGTCGACGTGTTTTGCCGCCTGGAGGACCCACCGCTGGAGGTCGTATTTCATCTCGTCCATCTCCTGCTCGATCTCCTCGACCTCGATGGCCACCTCTTCGCTATCGAAGAGGACGGCGGTGTAGGCGAGGCCCACAGCCAGCTCCGACCTGTTCTTCATCTCGACGATGATGTCGACGGCCCTGTCCAGCTGGCCGATGCCGCTCTCCTGGTAAGCCTTCGGCACCTGGGGTCTGCCCGTCGTCATCTCGAGGAAGAGGGGCACCCCCTCGTCGTGGCCTCTGGCGAAGAGGATGTCCCCGATCACGATCTCCGTCTCCGGCTCGGGGTCGTAGATCCAGCTTTCGCCGCGGCGTATGGCGATGACGCTCATCCCCACCTCCGTCTCAAAAGAGAGGTCGTCGAGGCTCTTGCCCGCCACCTTCGAGTCCTGCCCCACCACCGCCCGGGCCACCGTCTCCTCGGCCTGTCTCAGGTCCTTCTTCAGCTCGTAGGGTATCCCCATCTTCAGGTGGACGATGCTGGCGATGTCCCCCGCGGCGTTGGAGATGATCTCCGCCGCCGAGGCGATCTGGAGGATGCCGGAGAGGGCCTCGGCATCCTCGACGGTCCTGGCGGCGAGCATCGCCGATATCTGGACGTGATAATCGTAGACGTCCATCTTATCTTCCAGCCTGATCACCTCCATCGCCAGGTCGTCATCGTCGTAGAGGACCGCAGAATATCCGAGATCGAGCATCAGCTCGCTGGTGTCTTTCATCTTCACCAGAAGTTGCTTCATGCTTATGGGGCAGTATTCGATCTTTCTCATGCCGCTCTCCATCTCTCTCTTTCCATCATAGATTAAATATAAGTGTCGTTCCCTTCGACCGCCTTCAAGCCATAGATATAAGTCATCTCGACCCATTATTTTGGTCTGGAGGATTTGATAGATGGAGCTAGAGACTGTAAGGCTGAAGATCCCCGAGGGCTCGAACCTGATCATGGGGCAGAGCCACTTCATAAAGACCGCAGAAGACCTCTACGAGGCGGTTGCAGGCACCGCCCCAAAATCCAGGTTCGGGATCGCCTTCTCCGAGGCGAGTGGACCGTGTCTCGTCCGGTGCGAAGGCAACGACCCGGAGTTGATCGGGGCGGCGAAGGATAATTCCCTGGCCCTGGGGTGCGGCCACACCTTCGTAATCCTCCTCCGGGAGGCGTTCCCCATAAACGTCCTGAACTCCATCAAGGCGGTCCAGGAGGTCTGCGCCGTCTTCTGCGCCACCGCAAACCCCGTGGAGGCGGTGGTGGCGAGGACTGAGCAGGGCGGAGGGATCATGGGGGTCGTCGACGGCTCCTCGCCGAAGGGCGCGGAGTCGGAGGAGGACGTCTCCGATCGGAGAGGGATGCTGAGAAAGTTCGGCTACAAGCTATGACCGGAATGGATCGGGTCGTCAAAGGCGGGAGGGTCTACGTCGACGGCCGCCTCCAGAACCTCGACGTCTGGATCAAGGGTCGAAAGATCGCCGGCCTTGGGGGGGGCCATCAGGCAGAGGAGACGATCGATGGACGGGGTATGATCGTCCTTCCGGGGGCGATCGACATCCACGTCCACTTCCGGGACCCCGGCTACACCTTCAAGGAGGACTGGGAGACGGGATCCACCTCCGCCGCCGCCGGCGGGGTCACCGCCGTCGTCGACCAGCCGAATACCAACCCCCCCACGGTGGACGGCCCCTCTTACAGGATGAAACTGGAGATCGCCGAGAGGCGGTCTGTCGTCGACTTCTGCCTCAACGGCGGGCCGGGGCAGGTGAAGAGGCTCGCAGAGCTGGGGGCGTCGGCTATCGGCGAGATCTTCACCTACGACCACGGCGAAGAGGAGCTGCGAAAGATCCTGGCGGAGACGGCAAAGGCGGGGCTCCTCCCCACCGTCCACGCCGAGGACCCGGATGTGATCAGGGAGAACTCAGAGCCGCTCCGGGATGGGCGCGAGCCGCAGCTCTACTCATTTGCAAGGCCGAACCTGGCGGAGTCTAAGGCAATCGACTCCATCCTGGGGATGACCGACCGGGTTCACATCTGCCACCTCAGCACCTCCGAGGGGCTGGACCGTCTCCGGGCGGCGAAGGGGAGGGGAAAGAAGGTGACCTGCGAGGTGGCCCCCCACCACATCCTCTTTACGAAACGGGACTGGCGGAGGCAGGGGACCTTCCTCAAGATGAACCCACCCCTCCGGGACTTCCGGGATAGAGACGCCCTCTGGGAGGGGCTCCGGAAGGGGGAGGTCGACGCCATAGCCTCAGACCACGCCCCCCACCTCCCCGAGGAGAAGAGGGACGAGATCTGGGACGCTCCGCCGGGGGTCCCGGGCGTCGAGACGATGCTCCCACTGATGCTGATGGCCGTTCGGTCCAACCTCATCTCCCTCGACAGGGTCGTCGACGCCCTCTCTCGCAGGCCGGCGGAGATCTTCGGCCTCTCGTCGAAGGGGAGGATCGGCGTGGGGATGGACGCGGACCTCGCCATCATCGATCCTCGGGACGCCTGCGACATCAGGGCCGACCGGCTCCACAGCGGAGCCGAATGGACCCCCTACGAGGGGAGGCGCGCCCTCTTCCCCAAGATCACCATGATCAGGGGGGAGGTCGTCTTTGCGGACGGGGAGCTTCTCGCAAAGCCGGGGTTTGGAAGAAACCTTCCCGGACCCCGCCTTCTGAAGGCGGAGAAGAGGTCGGAAGGGTGAGATGAGGACGAAAACTGTAGAGAGGATATCGAGGTGTTTTGAATGAGAGAGGATGCAGAGAGGATGGTAGGTAGAGCCGTCATCGAGTCGATGAAGAGGTCGGTCCAGGCGAAAGATGTATTTCGGAAGATGCTGGGGGATGCGGCCGAGAGCCTCCACGATTTCGGGGATATGCCAGCGGTGGACGTCATCGACTCCCCCGAAGAGGTCGTCATATTCGTGGACCTTCCGGGGACGAAGAAGGAGCTGATCGACCTCGCCGTGACCGAGGACGCCATCGCCGTCAAGGCGAAGTTCGAACGCCCCTCCGGGACTTACCTCACCAGGGAGAGGGCCGAATCGGAGACGAGCCGAAAGGTGAAGCTCTCCTGTGAGGTCAAGCCCGAGCAGGTGAGGGCGAAGTACGAGGACGGGGTCTTAGAAGTCCACCTCCCCAAGCTGATCGTGGTGAAGCCAAAATCGGTCCCCATCGAGTGACCCGGCAAAGAAAAATAAGAAAAGCAAGAAAAAGCAAGAAAATGGCGGTGGCTGCAGCCTCACTTGCTGCTCGCCACCACCTCTCTTGTCACGATCCTGTAGGCGTACTCTATCACCACCTCCTCCCGGGGCTGGAGCTCTAAGACCCACTTCAGAGTCGTCGCCATCGCTTCCGTCGGCTCCGGCTCCGCTGAGATCATCTCCCCCCGGAGGGGCTTTGTATCCGAGACCTCCGCCGTCGCGTTTCGATCGACGTTGCTCTTGATGGAGAGCTCGTAGGTCCAGGTCTCCGTCGTCACCTTCATCGGCTGAGTGGCGTTCCCGGCACCCGGAACGATGACCATCTCCTCGGAGGTGGAGTAGTTTGCAAGCTTCCTTCCCACCTTCAGGTCCGAGGAGGAGCCCACATTTATCTCCGCCTCCGTCCCCGATGGGGTGAAGGGGATCTCCACCATGGAGACGTACTCGTCGTTCCTGTAGAGGAGCGCCGACCCCGCGGGCCAGGGGTCATCCATGGTGTTGTTCGCCTTGATGACCTCCGCGACAGGCCCCTCGTTTCGCAGGTTAGCGTTCCAGACGTAGTTTCTCATAATCGGGGCGGTCTCTTCGAAGAAGGGGAAGCCCACCTCTTTGTTCATCTCCAGGTCCTTCCGGCCGGCGAGCTCGTAGATGTAGAGCGTCTCAAGCTCTCCGGTGGCGGGGACGGGAGCGGCCTTGGGGGCGATAGCTGCCCGCTCAGCCACCGCCTCCTCGAGGGCGTAGTCGGCGAAGCCGCCGGCGCTCCTGAAGAGGGCGAGAGGCTCCACCTGGGGCGGTCCCGATACGAGCTTCAACCTGACCCCCTCCAGATCCTCTCCGAAGCGGTTTGTGACGACGGCTTGAGCCGACACCAGGACCGTCTCGTCCTCGATATGGACCGAGTAGCTCGGCCGCCAGAACCCTGCCCTGGGCATCAGGTAGACGAGATCGAACCTCTGGGACCCCGGGGAGGAGACGTTGAGGGTGTACTCCGGGTTGTCGTGGCGGAGGACCTTCTCGACGGAGGCGTTGGTCGCCGAGAACCTCACCGAGTCCATATCCACCGAAGTCGGCAGGTCGACGACGAGCTGGTGGACCCCCTCCGTCAACTCCATCTCCCCGGTCCTCTTCACCGTGGCGAGGCCGTCGGGATATATGGTCACCGAGTCGACGGGAAGGCTGATGATGGTGATCGCCTCGACCTTGCCGGATCCGACGTCGGAAGCGGAAGCGTTGGCCAAGGCGATGGCCAGCATCAGCACCAGAATAGCCAGAATCAACTTCTTCTTCATGATCAATTTTCCCCATTTTTCGATGAAGGTATAGACCTGCCCAATTATATTATGCTTTTCCGAACCCCAGGGGAAGGGCTCACCGTCCCTGGTGGCGGCGTCGGAACGCTTATATCGGTATATCGAACTTCCCTCCCCCGAGTCGTACGGTGATGTTCTCATGTTCCTGGACTTCTGGAGAGATGTCGAGTCGCTCTTGCGCGACGCCATGGATCGATGCGGGTTTCTTCTGCCCGAGACCGAAGGGAAGGTCAACGGAAACGAGCTTATGCTGGAGACGAGCCCCCACGCCGACCTCGCCTCCACCATATCCTTCAGGCTAGCCCCCATCCTAAAGAGAAAGCCTGCAGATATCTCCCAGAAGATCCTGGAGGCTATAGTCCCCGATGAGGGCGGCACCGTCGACAGGGTCGAGGCGATGGGCCCTTACCTCAACTTCTTTTCAAGCCGCCCCTTCCTCAACTCGGCGATCCGGGAGGCTGAAGGAGACCGCTGCTGGACCGGTTCCATGACGGAGAGGGTGATCGTCGAGCACACCTCCGCAAACCCCAACGGACCCCTCCACGTCGGCCACATAAGAAACTCCGTCATCGGCGACACCCTGGTGAGGATCCTCCGGCGGGCGGGCTGCGATGTGGAGTCCCAGTATTACGTCAACGACATGGGACGGCAGATCGCCATCGTCGTCTGGGGATGCGGCCGCTATCCTCTGGACAGATCGAAGGCGGATCACGCCATCGCCAAAGTATACATCCAGGCGAATAAGGACCTCATCGCAGAGCCGGTACTCAAGGAGGAGGTCGACCGACTGATGCAGCTTTACGAGGGCGGGGACGAGAAGACTGCAGGAAGGTTCCGGGAGGCGGTGGAGTACGCCCTCTCCGGGATCGAGGAGACCCTGAGGAGGCTGAACATCTCTCACGACACGTACCGGTGGGAGAGCGAGTTCGTCCGGGACGGATCGACGGCCCGGATCTTCGATGACCTGGAGGCGACGGGGCTGACCGGATGGGAGGTGGGGTCCCTCCAGCTCGATCTATCGGGGGAGGGGTTTGAGAAGAAGCTCGTACTGAAGAGGTCTGACGGAACGTCCCTTTACACCACCAGAGACCTCGCCTACCACAGATGGAAGGCCGATCGGTCCGACAGAATGATCGACGTCCTGGGAGCCGACCACAAGCTCATTTCAGGCCAGCTTAAGGCCGCCCTCCGGCTGATGGGGGTGAGAGAGCCGGAGATCGTCATCTTCGAGTTCGTATCCCTCCCCACCGGCTCCATGAGCACGAGGAAGGGCAAATTCATCTCCACCGACGAGCTCCTCGACGAGGTGGAGGCCCAGGCGTTCAAGGAGGTGACGGCGAGGAGGCCGGAGGAGGAGGAGGATTTCAGGCGGAGCGTCGCCAGAGACGTCGCCCTGGGTGCGGTGAGGTACGACGTCGTAAAGGTATCCCCGGAGAAGGCGACGACCTTCGACTGGAAGGCCGCCCTGGACTTCGAGAAGCTCTCTGCCCCCTTCATTCAGTACTCTCACGCCAGGGCATGCAGCATCCTCGATAAGGCCGGCGTCATCGACGACTTCGACCCAGGCCTCCTCACAGGCGCCGAGGAGGTCGACCTCATCAGGAAGATCTCCCAGTTCGACCTCGCCATCGACCTAGCCGCCCGGGAGCTGAAGCCCCACCTCCTGGCGACCTACGCCCGGGAGCTCGCCGAGTCCTTCAACCAGTTCTATCGGTCGAGCCCCGTCCTGGAGGCCGACCCCGGGATCAGAGAGGCGAGGCTCGCCCTCGTCAAGGCGGCCCGAAACTGCCTGCGGGCCACCCTGGATACCCTGGGGATCCCGGCGCTCGAGTCGATGTAAATCGAGGGCGGAGTAGCGAGCCGCCCCCACCTCTTCAGCAGCCACAGGTTCACTCCAAAACTTTTTGTACCATCAGGGGGATAAAGAAGAATGGGGGTGTTCCTCTTGAGCTATAAGGAAGCGTTGATCTCCTTACTGTTGATATTATTGATAGGATCGGCCGCTGGCCAATGGACTGAAGAGAAGATGACCGACTTTGGGGGAGAAGGTGTCGCACTCGGCTTCGATGCGACCTACGTCGGGGACGAGGTGCCCGATGGGCTGATGAGATCGATTGTGTTGGGCCCGGACTCCTCCGGGCCGACGGGCCCCTCCGGCGCTTCGGGGCTTGCGGAGGCTTACTACAGCATGGATGCTCCGGCGTCCGGCGACCTCCAGCAGTACTCAATATCGGGACGAGAGCCCTCTACGGTCTACTTCGGAGGGGAGGCGACCTCCTACTCCGCCTACAGATCTTCATACTTCGGGACGAACTCTCTCTGGATCATGGGGTCCTGGTCCTGGACCCAGTATGCATACTGTCCCCTGGGGGCGTACCTGCAGCTCCTAGCCTACTCCTCCAGCGGCGGGTCGGCGGACTTCTACGAGATATACCCGAGCGGCAGGGTGGAGAAAGACACGCATCGATTCTGGCCCGGCTACACCAGGATCAACTTCCACGCCGACGCCGTCGGCAGGCATATCCTCCTATTCGTCGTCAATAACCAGCCCTCCAACGCCGTGATCATCGACGTAGGGAGCGGCGGATGGCCTCCGGGCCCCGCCCCCGGACCCATCCCATCGTACGCCCGGGTGACGGTGAGGTCTAACTGGCTCACCGGCTACACCGTCACCGTCGACGGCAGCCAGCAGTACCGGGACGCTAGCGACGGAAGGCTCGACGGAGTCGTCACCTTCACCGTCCCCGGCGACCAGTACCACAGCATAAGGGTGACAAACTCTGGCTACCTCAGGTCGTACTACAGGTACTTCAGGAGCGGCTACTCCTACACCCTCACGGTGTGAGAGGATGGGGCTAGAGATCGGGGGGGTTTAGGTGGGCGGAGGTGGTGCACCACCTCCCCCGGACATGAACATTTTTTCATATATGTCTTAAGAATTGATTGATTCTGTGGCTCTCGGTAGTTCGCCCCAATTAATTTTATATATTATTTTTTATCGATAGTATGTTCGAGGTAAGCAATGAAGGCAAATCGATTGGTCTTAGCTGGTTCGTTTTGCTGGAACAAAGATTGTCCCGATTACGGTCTGGTTGACCACGGAAATATTGTCAAGTATGGGCGAACCGGAAAGGGCACTCAACGTTTGAAATGTACAACCTGCGATAAAGTCTTCGTAGAGAACAAGGGAACGGTGTTCTATGGTCGGCATCATAATCCCAAAGAGATCCTTGAATGCCTGGCGATGGTTGCCGAAAGGAATAGTCTTGCCTCCATCCATAGAATCAAGGGAATCAAAGAGGAGACCGTCATGAGCTGGCTTCGCGAAGCATCAAACCATGTAGAAAAGATCGAGTCGCTGCTTCTCGCTAACTATCCTCTGACTCGTGTTCAGCTTGATGCCATGTGGACCTATGTGGGTCACAAAGGGAAAAAAGTGGACATTTCGAAGAACCCGACCGAGGCAGCTTCTGGCGGGGCACTGCCATAGATATCGACACCAGGTTGAGAGTAGGGAGAGCCATCGGAAAGAACGAAGAGGAGGTTGCTATGGTAATGATGTCTCAAATCAAAGACCGCAGCAACCCTACCGAACCGCTGGCAATAGCTAGCGATGGAAACGATAGCTATCCGGAAGCAATGCTTCAAACGTGGGGGAAGATACCGGAATACGCTGGTCGAGGACGACCACCTACTCGTAAAAAACCACAACCTGGGTGGAAATGTCTTCAGGTAACTAAGCACCGCTCAGGGGGACCGCTAATCGGTATCATTCACCGAGTAGTCTATCCGGCATTCCGCAGTAAGGCTATGCAAAATTAAGAATTTATTGCTTGCCAAAATGTGCATAAATTCAAACGTTTAACTTAAATTTTGTTTAAAATAATTTTACTAGAATTTGTCAACACGATAT